>JBHLJZ010000024.1:0-17845 GCA_048887165.1 Candidatus Hodarchaeota archaeon
ATCATTTTTTTACTAACTTCGAAATACTCATCAATAATCATTTTCATTGGTTTCCTTTCTAAAAATGAAATCAAATAATCTCTAGTAGTTACAGGATATCCTGGTATCCATTCATGAATAGTACCTGCAATAAAATCTAATTCCCGCTCATAATCGTCCATAAATTCTAGTAAATCAATTTCTCTATCCCTATAATAATCAACTTCTAACCCAGCATAAATAAAATTATAAGTTTCCTTTAAAGTATCCAATTCTTCAAGATATTTAGCAATATTGCTATTATGAAAAGGGTTACTTTTATCCCTCTCTATTAAATAAAGTTCATAATGTTCGAGAAAGCATATATTAATTCGATTTTCTTCAGCTTTTATAATATAATCTTCAAATACAGGGCCATTATCGATAATATCTATACTCCACTTGGTATGAATATGATAATCAGTATATTTAAATTTCATTGATAAACAACTTTAGTAATTTAGAATGAAAATTAAAGATATTGATTACTCAATCAATTGAATTTTCCTTATGAAAGAATACCTCATAAAATAACTCTTTTTCTCCAGCTTCAGGTGGAGTTATTTTAGTATATCCTCCTTTTCTAATAACTTGAACAGTACTTTTATTTTGGATATGGATATTACCATAAAATCCTTTAATCCCTTTTTCCTTCGCTATAATTATTAGGTGATGATATAAAAATGAACCAATTCCTTTTCCTCTATAATCTTCCTTAACTAGGAAACTATACTCTGCCATATTGTTTTTAGGATTTAGATAATATGTTGCACTTCCAATCATTTCTTCTTTTCCAATCTCTCCAATGAAAGCTCCAATTGAAAAGATATTATGATAATCAATATTCACTTCATTTTGAGTTTTTGAGTGAGTAAATTCTTTTCTTATTTCAAAAAACCTTAGGTATCTATCTCTTTCATTTAATGAATAATATAATTCTTTTAGTAATGGTTCGTCTGTTGTCTTCACTGGGCGAATTCTAATTTTTTCATTTTCAAAAGTTTTATAAACAGTCTCATATTGACTCGGATAAATACAGATATTTCCATCAGTATCACAAGGAAGTATTTGATCTGAATAAATATAATTCAATTTTTTAGCGTGTTCTAATAAATTTTCACGAAAATCAGGGTGAGCAATGCATATAAGCTCAAGAACACGCTCTCTTATTGTTTTTCCATGTAAATAAGCAACACCCCACTCAGTAACTACATAATGCACATCAGCTCGAGAAAAAATAACACCTGCACCTTCATCTAAATGAGGGACAATTGTAGATTCATTTCCATTTTTATTAGTTGACGATATAACTATAATTGGCTTACCTCCTTTCGAAAATGCTGCTCCTCGCATAAAATCTACTGTATCTCCAATTCCAGAATAAAAATTATAACCTTTAGTAGATGTATTAACCTGGCCTGTTAAATCAATTTGTAAAGCTTGGTTTATAGAAACCATTTTTTTATTCATACCAATATATTTTGGATTGCACACATAATCGGATGGATAAAACTCGATATAAGGATTGTTATGCACAAAATCATATAATTTCTTAGTACCTAAAGCAAAGCTGGTAACAATTTTTTCTGGATGGAAATTCTTTTTTCTACAGGTTAAAACCGCATTTTCTATAAGATCTATTATGTTATCTGTGATATAATGACTATGCATACCAAGGTCTTTTTTATCAAACAAATATTTTAAACAAGAATTTGGTAGATATCCATTACCAATGTGAATAGTAGATTTGTTTTCAATTAAATTAGCTACATTTTTTCCAATCTTTTCAGCAATTTCGGGATTTTTTTCTTTAAAATTGAATTCTAATAATGGCACGTTATTGTAAACGAAGAAATCGATCTCCTTCATATGTATAAAACTATTTCCTAGAGTTCTAGGCATTTGAGGATTGATCTCTGCAATGGTTAAAAAGGCTGATTGACTAATTGGTTTAGTAAAATCTACATTTATACCAAAAGAACAGAAGCCATAACGATCAGGAGGAGTTACTTGTATAAGTGCCACATCACAATTCTTTCTTCCAGTTAAAAATAGTGTGGGGATTTCACTAGCAAAAATAGGAGTATAATCTGCCTGTCCCTTGTTAATCTCTTCTCTTAGAGTTTTTCCAATAAAAAAGGCATTATGTCTAAATAAATCTTCCGCCTTATTCTTAAAGTATTTTTCAGGAAATATGGTTAAAAAATGGATTAATTCGGTGTCGATAAGGCTTTCAGAAGATTTTATCAATTCAGCTGTTAATGCTTGCGGTTCCGAACAAGCACTATCAATAAAGACTCTGTTGCCTGGGTTTATCTTTTTTATTGCTTCTTTAGCTGTAATCTCTTTCTCTTTCCACTTTTCACGCCAATTTTTATCAGTTATATCAATTTTTTCCATTTTATAGCTTAACTACTAATCCATTCTCTTTTATTGTAATTATTTATCTCTTAAAACATATAATATTTTTGATATATTTGAAAACAAACTGTTAGAGATTAAATAAGATTTTTATACAATTCTTTTAAATTATTAAGATATATTCCTTTTGAAAATATTGAATATCGTTTCCTCAAGAAAGGGAAAGTCTTTTAATTGTAAAACTCGACTAGTTTGCTTAAAATCTTTTAACGCTTTCCAAACTGTAGGGATTTTAGAGATTTTGTTAATAAATTTTTTTATTTTTCCTTGAGCAGGATAAGTATTACCTTTAAAAAGATAACAAATAATAAATTCATCCAATGTATGCATTAAAATAGTGTGATGTCCAAATTTTGCTCGATCAAGTCCCTCCGCGAAGATTTCATCACTAAAATTATCGATTGCTTTTATAAAACCTCCAAAAAGATCTGTATCAAAATTCCACTCTTTATTAAATGCAAAAGAGAATATAGCAACCCCAGATTCTTCTAAAATTAGAATAAGTATTGGTTCCTCATCAGATACTTCTAACGGTTTAAGTAAGCGATTAAAAAGCATAGTATCTAATTGTTCATCAATCTTTGATAATTCAACCCTTTCATTAAGCGGTATTTGTTTTTCTCTTAATTCATCCCATGTAATTAATTGCTCTATAAGATTGTCGTGTTCCTTAGATACTTTCTTGGCTAAATTAATTAAATCATTTTGTTCAGCAACCTTTTGAGCTTCAGTTAATAAGTATCGAGCTTTTTTAGTATCCATATTAATTAAAGCAAATTTTGATTTTAAAATATAAGATTCTGTTAATAAAGAATATGATTGTTGCTGATTTGCCATTTCTGATGATAGATTTATGTACAATTCCAAATTGTTTAAAATTTCAATATCATTCGAATAATAAATTTCAGTAAGAAGTAAATCGCATAAATTTAGTACTGCTCGAGCAAGGAACTCAGAATTAAGAAATTTCTCATCGAGAATTTTTTTTAATATAGCCTCCGCATTATAACGATCGCGCGGATTTTTGCTTGATTTTAATATTATAGCTTTATTCAAAAGAAAAATCTCTTCTATTTCTTTAATTTTCTCTGGCTCATTCAAAATCATAATTTTATTCAAATAAAACTTAGCCTTATCTATATCTCCTTTATCTACTGCTATAAATATTAAAGAATCAAGTACATAAGAGATATCAATTTTATCACCAGATTTTTCAGCAAATTCTAACCCTTCTTCTAAATATTCAAAAGCTCGGTCTAATTCTCCTTTTTGATGGTACATTAATGCTACATTGTTAACACAAGCTGCTAACCAAGACTTATCATCAATTTCTCTTGCCAAAGATAAACCTTTTTCAGAAAAATCTAAAGCAAGATTAACTTCTCCCTTCTGCATGTGCAATGCGCCAATACTGACTAAACGGCGTAATATAAACCTCTTAATATTCTTTTCCTTTGCTATTTTTAGTGCCTTTTCTTGATATTCTATAGAACGATCGATATCCCCTTTACTACTATAAAGATAAGCTATATGGACAAGACAATGTGCATATTCTGCAGTGTTTCCTAGCTTTTCCCATAATTTTAAACTCTGCATATAAAATTTGTATGCTTGATTGAAATCACCTTTTCTTTTCCAATAATCACCTTTAATAAAATTTATATAAGCTCTTCTTTTCCTAATTTCCTCTAATGATATGGACTTGATTGTTTTTAAAATTATATCACATTCCTTAATGCTATCATAAGATCCTTCAATTTTTCCAAGTTTCATTAATGATTCTGATTTAATGATCAAACAGTCTACAATATGTAAGGGATATGGAACTTGATGGAGTTCTCTAATAAGTTTTTCAACTGTAGCAATCGCATCGTCAAATCGATTTACTTTATTAAAAATCCTCCCTTTTAGCACTTCAATAGAAATTTTAATGTCATATGATAACTTGGAATAATTATCTATTGAATTAAGTAATTCAAGCGCTTTTTCATACTCTCCAATTTCTAAAAAGTATTTCGACTTAGAAAATCTACTTAATCCAACATTTAACATAATAATTTTTTACTGGATCAAATCCCAATTCATTTTTCTATTACTATTAATCTTTTTGAATTTATAAATGAAATGTCGTAAAACACCACTAAATTTATTGAAAACATTTCTTGGAAGCAAATAATTATACTCGATATTATAATCTAAAAATTCCTTTATATCTTAAATTATTAATACAAGGTCGAAGACTCCAAATATTATATTATTTATAAATAAAATGTTTAAATTTAATTCAAGATATTTCTCTTTGACGATTATTCGTCTATATGAAAGCAAAAACTTTAAAAATAATGATATTGAATCAAAATCTTTAAAGACTTAACAGAATTTGTTTAATACATAACTCTATGTAAATTAAGTAAATTTGAAATTCAAAATTGTGAAATATTATGTCAGAAGAAGATAAAAAGATGGAAAGCATTCTTACTGAAACTCGTAAGTTCGATCCTGTCAAACTTAATCCTAAATTCGCAAAAACTGGAATGTCATTAAAAGAATACCAAAAACTTTACAAGAAGTCTATCGAAGACATGGAAGGATTTTGGGCTGAACAAGCTAAATCGCTTGACTGGTTTAAAAAGTATGATAAAGTATGGGAAAAGACCGACTTGTTTCCCGGAAAATGGTTTGTAGGAGGTAAACTTAATGTTGCGTATAACTGTCTCGACAGACACGTAATAAATGGAAAAGGAAACAATATAGCATTGATATGGGAAGCTGATGCTCCAGGGGAAGTAAAAACTTATACTTATAGCGAATTGTTAAAAGAAGTTAGTAAAGTTGCTAATGGTATGAAAAAGCTAGGCCTTAAAAAAGGTGATCGAGTCACAATTTGGCTTCCTATGGTTCCAGAATTAGCGATTATCATGCTTGCCTGCGCTCGCATTGGAGTAATTCATTCTATTGTTTTTGGAGGATTCTCTAAGGAAGCCGTTAAAGATAGAATTGATGATTCTAATTCAAGACTTCTTTTTACTAGTGATGAGACCGTAAGAGCAGGGAAATTTTATCCTAAAATGGCTGATGTTGTCGAAATTATCGATGATGTTCCAACTATTGAACATGTCATTGTTGTAAAGCGATCAGGAAGAGAAGTTCCTCATACTAATAAAGACATCTGGTATCACGACTTTATAGATGGAATGAGCGAAGAGTGTGAACCTGAACAAATGGATTCAGAAGATACCCTCTTTATTCTCTATACTAGCGGAACTACCGGGAAGCCTAAAGGAGTTAAACATACTACTGCAGGTTATATCCTCTATACATCATTTACCCACAAAGTTGTATTTAATTATCAGGAAGGAGATGTTTGGTACTGTACAGCCGATATTGGGTGGATTACAGGTCATTCTTATATTGTTTACGGTCCATTGGCAAATGGAGCTACATCCTTAATGTTTGAAGGAGTACCAACATATCCAAATGTTGAACGATTCTGGGATATTGTAGAACGCCATAAAGTAACCCACTTCTACACTGCTCCAACAGCTATCCGCGCTCTTATGAGATTTGGAGATGAACCAGTCAATAACCACGATCTTAGCTCATTGAAGGTTCTTGGGACTGTAGGAGAACCCATTAATCCTGAGGCTTGGACTTGGTATCATCGAGTTGTTGGAAAAGAGCGTTGCCCAATTGTCGACACTTATTGGCAAACAGAAACAGGCGGCTTTATTATGACTCCAATTGCGACAGCAACTCCAACCAAGCCTGGATCATGTTGTATGCCATTTCTGGGTATTAAACCGGCAATTTTTGATTTGGAAGGTGATGAAGTAACTGAACCTGATGAAGGTGGATACTTTGCTTTAGCTCAAAGTTGGCCAGGTATGTTACGTGATGTTTGGGGCGATACAGAGCGGTTTAAATCAACTTATCTTGAAAAATATCCTGGATACTATTATACTGGTGATGGTGCTCGACGAGATGAGGATGGCTATTATTGGATCTTAGGTCGTTTAGATGACGTCATCAAGGTATCTGGGCATCGAATTGGTACGATGGAGGTCGAGAGTGCGATTGTGTCTCATCCAAAAGTAGCGGAGGCTGCAGTAGCACCATTTCCCCATAAGATCAAGGGTCAAGCAATCTGGGCTTTTGTTACCTTAATCCAAGGAGTCGAGAAGACCGAGGATTTGAAGAAAGATGTAAAAATGCATGTGAGAAAGGAGATTGGCCCAGTATTTCAGCCTGATGTTGTTCAATTCGCAGATGACCTACCAAAAACGAGAAGTGGTAAAATCATGCGTCGAATCTTAAAAGCAATCGCTACGATGTCAGACGTTGGAAATGTTACAACATTAGCAGATCCTTCTGTTGTTGATACTTTGCTTGAAGAACGCAAGAAAATGGATATTGAAATTGCTTAATTTTTTTTTTAATTTATTTTATTATTTACTTTTCTTTATTCGTATATTTTTGAATTCTTTTTTACAATAAAGTAATTTCTATTTCCTTATTATCACCATAATGAGATAATATAACTTTTTTAGTATGCCCTTCAACCACTCCAAATTCTATAAGTTTTAAGACTAAACTCTCTGAAATTATCCAAAAAAGGAAAGTTATTTATTAAAGATATGAATAAAAACCAATATTGGAAATAATTTAAAATTTTAGAGTGATCTCCATTCGAAGAATTTACCAGATTTTAATGGCTATAATCTTCAGTGTTTTTCTTACTTTAATTGAGATTGTTTTAGAGAGGACATTTTTTTATGGGTATTTTGAAATAGATCTGGATTATTTTTTTGATCCGTTTTTATTCCTATTTTCAGGTTATTTCTATATCTTACTGTTGATTTTTGCTGGCTATAAATTAGATAAAGATAAAAGAAAATTTGAAAAAACTAAGTTATTGAAGGTATTAGGATATGTTCTTGTTTTAATACATATTGCATTTTTTTTTGTACTTAAAATGCTAATTCGATTATTAAACCCCGATTTATCTAGCCTATTCGATATGATTGCGTTATATCTCTCTTATGCTATCATGCCTGCGATTTTCATTATCTTCTTTAATTTTGGGGTTAAAAACGAAAAAAACTATGGAAATTATGCCACATCGTTTGCAATTCTTTACCTTATTTACTTCATTATAACATTACTATATCATTTTTTAATTGCTCCGAAACTGATCTCAGTAACTTCAGTATTAATTATTGGAACAACTTTAACGACACTCCAAATATTACTTGTGTATTTAGCAGCAGGATACCTTTTCTTTTTTGGTATTAGAATTAAACTACCTCATTTTATTTTACTAACTTTGTTTTGGCTTTATTATAATATATACCACCAGTTATCCAGCTTAATTACAGAATATACAGATGAGTATCTTTACATGCTTATGATTATAATCATATGTCTTTTAGGCATAATAACTTCAATCCGTTATTTTGAATTAGGAAAAAGACTTAAAAGAGGGATGCGTGTGTTTATTAGCCATTCGGTTGAAGATTTTAATCGATATCGCATTGAGGATGTTGTAAATTTCCTTAGGATGCAAAAAAAAATTGGGCATGTTTATTTTTGTGAAGCGGACCTTATAGGGAATATTGACAAATGGATGAAAAAAACAATCCAGAAATCTCAAGTCTTAGTTTTTATCTCAACTCAAAATTCCTTAAAATCAAAGGACAGCATTTTTGAACTGAATCTCGCACGGGAAAAAGAATTACATCTTATCCCGATTTTAGGTGTTGGACTACGATGGGAAGATTTAGAAAAATTAGATCTCCATAGAGAATTTGGTTTAACTTATACTCCTATGGAATTTGAAAAGTTTCTAGGTGAATTATATCAATACGTCCTCAAATACCGAAAAGACAAAAAAGCAGAAATTATAGAAGAAAAGACATAATAGATTTTTTTAGTAATTTCTAATGGTAAGACATTATTAGAATGTTTTAAACAAATCATGATTTGTTGGGCTGATTTTAATGTTTAGAACTGGTACTTCTATTACCCATAAAAATGCATATTTATCAGGTTATTAAAAAAGAAAAAGAATTTATATTAGCCTATGAGATAACATAATGTTTTTAAATAAAAAGATTGAACTAATAATATCTTAATTATGAAACAAGAAGAATCGTTAGAAAAGTTAAAGAGCGCGATTTTAGAGGGTAATCCAAATAAAGCAATTGAATTGGTTAATAATTCTATTAAAATGGGAATAGAAGTCAAAGAGATTTTGAATAAAGCAATTCTTAAAGCTGCTGAAGAAGCTGGGAATTTATATGAAAATGATGAATATTTTCTTCCTGATTTGTTAATGACTGGTGATGCCATTAACGCTGCTACTGAAACATTAAAGAATTCATTAAATGAAACATTTGTAATAGAATCTAAAGGTACTATATTAATTGGTACGGTAGAAGGTGATATCCATGATATAGGTAAGAGTTTGGTAATCTCATTATTACAAGGGCAAGGTTTTGACATTGTTGATTTAGGATCAGATGTTCCACCAGAAGAGTTTCTTCGAAAAGCAAAAGAAATAAATCCAACTCTGATAGGATTGAGCGGATTAATGACAATGAGCATCTCTAAAATGGTAGAAACAGTTAACTTACTTAAGAGTGAAAATATAAAGTCTCTAATAATCGTTGGTGGTGGAATTTTATCAAAACAATCCTGTGAAATGATAGGAGCAGATGAATTTGCCAAAGATGGCTGGGAAGGTGTTAAAAAAATAAATAATTTAATTCGAATCAAAAAGGTGTAATAATAAATTGGTTAAAGATTGGATCGCTTCTGTAAATAGAATTTTTAGGACAATATCAGGATCTAAAAGAGTTGATAAAGTTCCATTTCTTGCATTCGCTGGGGAACAAATCATTTGTCGAGTAACCGGAAAAACTGTGAAAGAATTATATAGTTCACCAAAGGTCTATGCTAATTCTATTATTAACACTTTTGAGTTTTTGAATACCGATTCTATAAATGTTCCGAGTGCCTATGCAGGACCAAGTGAAGCTTTAGCATTTGCGGAAGCCAACAACAAATTAGATGCAATTAAATGGTTTGATTATCAACCTTTAATGTGTACACAAGGAGCAATTTGTAAATCTGAAGAAGATATTGACAAACTGGAAATTCCAGATCATAGTAAGAATAATTTATGGAAAAATTCTTTACTAACTGCAAAAATGATTAATGAAAAAATTAAATTTCCCCAGGTAATGAGCTTAAGTATATGGTCTGTTGTCCAAGAGTTACGTGGCATAGAGGCCTATAAAGATATGCGCCGAAATCCGGATTTGTTATTAAAATTGTGCGAAAAAATCTATGAATCTCAAATGGATATTTATGAGAATTGGCTTGAAATTGTAGGTATGCCGCCTAATGTTTTTATTGCAGGGTACGCATTTAACCGTCATATGATGAGTTTTCAAGATTCTATGCGCTATGAAGGGCAATTTATTAAGAGGATGATGGATAAAATAAAAGTTCCTTTTATGCTTCATAATTGTGGAACTGCACCATATTTTACAGAAGTCGTTAAGGAAATCAATTTTATTGCGGTTAATGGTAGTCATCCGTTAGATATTGAATATTGGATTGATTTTAAAAAGAAGTATCCAAAAATAGCAATTATAGGTGCTAATATTGATGTAAGTAGAGAAATGCTTACAGGAACTCCTTCTGATATTGAAAAAAAAGTAAAAGAAAATATTTTAAACTTAGCTCCCGGAGGTAGATATATTTGTTGCCCAGTTTGTAGCTTACCGTGGGGAGTACCAATTCCCAATATCTTAGCCATTCCACAAGCAATTGAGAAATACGGACATTATCCTATAAAAATAAATTAAAATTAGCATTAGGAATATAATATGATGAAATGGGAAAAACATAAATTCGGCTTAAATTTGAAAAGAGTCATAAATATTCTTAACATTAATCGCAAATTCCTTACAAATAACATATAACACGTTCAATTTAGAGAATTCTTTGAGATCTTGTTGTTTTTTAGCAATTAGATGCTCAATTTCTCTTATTGATAACCCAGTTTGTTTACTGATATTACTAATATAAATATCCTTAAGTTCCATTTTCTCATAAATTAAACCATGTGTTGATATTTATTCTAAAATAGTATCTAAATAGCACACCTTTTCTTCAATTAATTTAAAAATTAAGTTCGAGGATTGGAAGTGTATATCATCAAAAGATCGCTATATTCCTATTTTTTATACCCTTTAACTCTAAGTTAAACAAAATTAAAAAAATTATAAAGTAATTCCTTGAATAACACTTCAATTTATTAATGACATAAATATACTAAATATTACATATTATTCATCAAAAGAAATTAAAATTGATTATTTAGAGAGTGACCGGTATTAGATCTCACCTTTAGTAAAAGAATCTCCAATCGTTTCGTTCTAATCTTCCCCAAAATCTTATTACAAATTTTGCAGATTCAACATTATTCTTCATATATTCTTTTAACTGAAGTAAAAGATCCTCTTTTCCGAATTTTAGTATTGGAAAAAGAGCTAATTTTTTTAACGCTTCTTCTTCCAAATTTTTAAAGTTTTCAAAACAATACGGTGTTAAATCCTCTCTTTTTAAGTCAATAATTAGTTTTAAAATCATTTCCTTTATCTCTTTGATTTTATTTAAATTATGTTCTGATTTTTCGAATATTTCCAAAAATCTAATGAATTCATTTTTTGATTTTTGCCACTCATCAAGAAGCTCGGGATTATTAATGAAAAATTCTCGAATAAAGTCTAAATTCCATTTACCCCCCTCATTTAAAAAAGTTATAATCATCTCTTCATTAATAAGATTTGATTCTTGCATCTCTGTAATAAGGTTTCCATCAATTATTTGATACTTTTTTACATATTCAATGATCAATTCCTTCCAATTTTCTATAATTTCTTTTAGTACTAAGATTGACTTCAATATGTCCGAAATTAAGCGAGGATTCTTTGTTTCTTTTAACTTTTTTAACAGTATCGACTTAAACTTTTCATTACTTTTATAAGTTTTAGCAATTTGGTCTAATGAATCAAAGGGGTATTCCAAAGATTCTACAAACTTTATTGTTTCTTCTTCAAGAGCAAGACCTAATATAGCTCCCACTTTAAAAATACTTTTCTGTAACTCCCATTTTTTATTAGTTATCTCTTGATAATTACTCGTATCTTCTTTAATCTCATTTAAATAGATTCTAAATAGCTTTGTTATAGTATCTTTTTGCTTTAATTCAATAATTTGACCTAAGTTTTCAAATGCATTTATTATATGAGCTTTTATATAGAAATCATCCTTGTTAATAGTTTTAGAATACTCTAAAATTAGTGACTCTATTGAAGAATCTGGGTATTTTGCTAAGACATTTTCTAATAACTCTGCAATGACATTATCTATCCCATTTTCAAAAGTTTTAATATATTTGAAAACAGGTTCAAATACTAGAGAATTATCTAACTCGCAAATTCTTCTTATATGGTGTTCTCTTAAAGAGCTTTGGATTTCAGATGAGCCACCATAATATACTATTTCTCTTTTATCATTTAAAATATCTAGGATGATTTTCTGAATTTTTAATATCTTTTCTTCTTGATCAACATGGCTCTCTTTTATAATATGATATAACCCTAAAAAACCCCAAGCTCTCAATATTACATCATTACTATCAAAAAGCTCGAAAAAAAAGTTCAAATCTCTCCTGTCAACTATGGGTTTGAAGATCTTTTTAAAAGTAGATTTTAGTTCCTCTTTTGGGCTACCTTCTATTGGAGAATAACCCTTTTTTAATTTATTAATAATTTTTTCTTTGTACGACATATTCATCTGAACTTTATTAAACTAATTATATTAGTTTCCTTTTCAATTTTTCACTATTCTTGATATTTTATCTTTTAAATTAGAATTGCACAATATTTTTATTTTGAATCTGTCTAATAAGTGTTAGAATTTTGGGTGAATTAAATGTCTTATTCAGTAGAAAGTGAAAAACTTCAAAAGTTTGTAGTTGCAGTTAAATATCTTCAATTTATCTTCCTTGCAATTCTTTTTTACGGTATAGCTATGTTGAGTTATGATTTAGTAAAATTGATACCTGATGTTGCTATCTCTGCTTGGTCCATAGGTTGTACTGTTTTCGGAGGTGAAGGTGCAATAGTATCATATTTTATAATCAGATCCACCGAAAAGAAAATTGAAAAATTAGTCAAAAAAGGAAAGAAATTGAATGAAAGATGAAGATCTTAAAGATGAATTAAGAAAATTAAGAATACAAGCAAAAAATCAAGTGATAATTTTATTACTTTCGTTAATTTTAGTCTTTTTGTGGTTTACTTTTTTTTCTTGGACTTTAAACACCCCAACTTTTAGTAGTGAAGCAACTTATCATGCTGCAGAAGCTCTTGGCATCGACATAAATTCTCTGATCCCTATAACATTATTTATTGCTTTGGTTTTTACTTTTTTTTATATTATAATTCTTAAAAAACATTCTCCACGTTTTAAAGATAAATCCCCTAAAATTAAGTAATTATTTTCCAAAAAACCTTTTTTATAATCAAACTAAATCTATTAGCATAATGCTTAAATAGAAAAACGAGGAATAACAATAATTATGAAATTGAGATTAAAAATATCAATAAAAATAATTGTTACATTATTTATTTTTACTTCTTTAATACTGTCTTTTACCACTTTCAGTAGAACAGATACAAATTCAGGAATGATCTTTGCATATAAAGAAACTGAAGGGAGAACATGGAGTGCTTGGGTTATGGATGACGTAAATGGAGATGGATGGCGTGAGATAGGAATATGCGGTGCTATTTATACTAAAGCTCTTGATGTGAATCCATCACATAATGGTCCAAAAGAGATATGGGATCAATGGGGATTACACCACGAAGTTTTATGGGGATGTGATTCAGGTGTTGATGCAAACGGGGATGGAATTACAGAACAATTGGTGTTTGAAGCCGTTTGGAATAATCATTACCTTCTTGATGGAGAAAGTGGTATTGCTTTAGAAAGCCCCGATGAAGAAGATAGGAGATACGGATTTTTTTGGCCAATTATAGATTGTGGTTTTGGTTCAGAATTCGATCTGAATGGTAATGGCGTTAATGACTACTTTATCGTTGGTATCGATTACACCCCTAGATCTATTGTTCAATGTGTTGAAAGTGTTAATGCGACAGTAATCTGGGAATTTGAAATTGAACAAGGCTCGAATGGGATAAGATCTATAGTAATTAATTCAACTCAACATATTTTAGTGGTTTCTGGATTTTTACAAGTATTAACAGTTGATGGAATTGAAAAATGGAATAGAACAGGTAGTGGATGGGGGACTGATATCATTCCAAATGGAGCGGGTTCAGGTTCAGATGCAATTATAACTAATATTGGAGGATCGGTTATCTTGATAAATAGTTCAGATAATACTCTAATTTGGTCTAAATCTATTGATGCTCATTCCTTACATTATATAGGTGATATAAATAATGATGGATCAGGTGATTTTGGTGGCCTTTATTCTACAGGTGACAAAGTAGGTGTATATTCTGGCACTGATGGTACATTAATTCGAAATCATACTGCTCAAACCCTTTTAAATTATATGCACGGAGTTATCTATTGTGGGGATGTTAATGGAGATGGATATGATGATTATGGGATTTTTGGGGACTTTTACCCTCATGAAGTATTTTCAGGTATTAATGGATCTCAATTGATTTCGATCACTGGAGAACATTTTCAGGGAGCTGAAGAAATGTATTTAGTACCTGATATTAATGGGAATGGTACTCCTGATATAATGCTTTTTAATGGAGGTATAGCCGCAGTAGAAGGAAGTTATCAAGGAGAAGTTGATTTAGCCTATAAAGAAGGTCAAGAAGGGTCAATTGATGGATATCACTTAATAATTATAATTTCAGTAATCTCTACTATTAGTATAATCATTTACTATAAAATCAGAAATTTTAACACTAAAAAGTTTTGAATAAAACTATTTATTCAACTATTTTTTTTTGAGATTCTAAATGCTATTAATACTAATATAATACCCAGTATAAGAAAAGACATAGAATTGAAAACTTCAGCTGCTTCAGCTCTCCAAAAAATATCAATATCTATAGCTTCTGGCTTAAAACCAAGTATATAATGGAAATTTATTTCACTTATAAAAGATAAAATAATTAACAAAATCCCGGTAAATAAAATAACTCTTTCTGCTAAATGAAAACGCTTGGTTTTATGATTCATGATAATTATTTGAATTTATTTGATCTTATATTTTTTGCTAGTAAAATATATAAATCGAAAAAGAGAAAAGAGATCTCTATTTCAAATGATATTAGAGCGATGATATAATTTATCTTGAATTTTATTTTTTATTTCTATTGTTACATTCTTAACAATCTCTTCCGGAATGTTCTCTAGATATTCGGTTAATTCGTTTTGAATAATTGGGTCTATTTCTATTATCAATTTTTCAATCAAGCCGCTACTTTCTAAATAAAACTTTCTATATATCTCTCGATACCTATAATTAAATTTTTTAAGCCAAATTTTTCCCTTAATTTCAAGCGAGTTAATAACTTTTCTTGCCTTAGTTTCATTGAAGTTTTCAAATTCATATTCATACTTTATTAGTATTTCTTCAAAATGATTTAGAATCTCTTTTTTCTTCTTAGGAGTTAAATCGGTATTTGAATTTAGAAAAATAATAATTATAAATTTTTCAAATAGGAAATAGATCTGAATTTTTATGTTTGAACCGTAAATTTCAAGATTAGAGAGATTTTTGATATTCGTTTGTCCAGCAAAGATTTTAAAAGAGCTAAAATACATAGAGATAAGATCAATTTCTAACAAATTTTTATCTTCATTAGATAAATAAGATGTTATTGGTCCATAATTGCTTTTCTCTTTATCATTATATTCATAAACAGTTATTGTGTTTCCATATTGATCAGCAATAATAATCCCTATTACAGGAGGTATTTCATTAAAGTTATATGAATCATAAGAAATATTAATCAGTTGTTCTTCAATTATATCTTGTTTTTCCTTTATATCTCTATATGCCTTCATAAAACAATTTAACTCTTCTTTCTTGAAATATAACACTATATACAAAATATAACTATAAAGAAATAAGAGAGTGAAAATTTTTAAAATGGCTTTGTTTCGTTTATTTAATAGGTGTTTGATCAATTCCGACTCAATTCTTTCCCAAACTGGTAATAATTAAAGTCATATCTTAGTAGTCCTAATAATCGGATGGATCTTTCTCTAACTTTCTCAAACTCTTGTCTATTAAATGTCTTAATTCTTGTTATTTATACTCCACAAAATTTTTAATTAATTCATTTATTGTTTAATATTTCTTCGAGATGACTTTTAATTTCTATTTCCAAATTAGGATAAGCTGGTAGCCCCTTCTTAGTGCTACTGAAAAATTCTTTAATCAAATAATTTTCTAAATCTTCAGAATTTTTTAATTTTGAATCATAGAAATAAATTTGTAGCTTATTTTGCAGGAATTCAGTAAGAAAAACATATATCATCATATTAATTGAATCTTCAAGGCTGTTAGCACCAATTACAATAATAGTGTCGCCTCCAAATAAATTGCCTGAATAACTAAATATATTAGTATTGTTCCATCTTTCAATTTTATACTTTAAAAAGTTCAAGACACCTATAATTTCAGTAGGTTTTTTTTCTTTATTTATCTTAAAAACTATTCCCTGTTCAGATATATTTTCAAACTTTAACCTCAAAAATTTGATTTTTGTAGTTAGTTCATTATCTTTAGGATTAACTTTATTATCAATTGGCATATTCTATTTACCATTCTCCGAAAAAAACTTCTAAAATTTCAACAGCAGTTCTTATAAATTCGGGATATAAATTCCTTTATAAAACTATTAACAGGAACAAATTTTTCATTTTTAATAAACTAACTAATACTGTTAAATTTTATGGAAGAAATTATTTTAAAAATTGTAAAGTTTTAAAAAATATTCTTTTTTTTTTGATAATTGTGAAAAATCAAAATAAAAAACAATTTAATAAACCCCACTCTAAATTAGATTTTAAATTTATGTCTTTTTTCTTTAGAATTAGGGATATCTTTAAGCCACCTATTCAAAAGTTAATAAAAGCTGAACTAAAATATGGAGATGTTATACTCGATTATGGTTGCGGTCCAGGGAGTTATACACTTGTAGCAGCAGAAATAGTTGGCCCTACCGGTACAATCTATGCTGCTGATATTAATCCATTTGCCATTGAAAAAGTAAAATCCAAACTAGAGAAAAAACACTTGAATAATATTAAAACGACTACTACTGATTGTAAAACGGGATTAGATAAGAATTCTATAGATAAAATAATCTGTTTCGACACATTTCATGACATTAACGACAAGGACTGTGTATTACAAGAATTTTATAGAGTGTTAAAAACGAATGGATTGTTAGCATTGGATGATCATCATTTAAGTGAAGATAATATTTTAAATGCCGTAACAAGTAAAAACTTCTTTAGATTACAAGAAAAGAAAGATAAGGTTTACCTTTTTACTA
Source organism: Candidatus Hodarchaeota archaeon (assembly GCA_048887165.1). Lineage (GTDB taxonomy): Archaea > Asgardarchaeota > Lokiarchaeia > Sigyniarchaeales > SOKP01 > SOKP01. The sequence continues at coordinate 17,076 of JBHLJZ010000024.1, forward strand.
AAATTGAAAATTAAAAAACAGTTTTCGAAAACATTAATAATAAATAATCTTAGTTTTATAATTTTATTACTTTCTATATTTTAATCTTTCTTTTATTTTTTTATAGGGTTTAGGCTTTTGACTATAAATGAAAATAATCAGAAAAGAAATTGAAAAAGCTTTAAATTCATTAGAGCCAAAATGGATGATCTTATTGTAGCTATTGTTACTTTCTTCTTAAGAATTCAGATATTATAGATATTATTTCAGCTGGAGCATCTTCCTGTAAAAAATGAGATGCATTTTCTATTTTATGGGTTTCTATTCCAGGATAAATTTTATTCCACCACTCTATCATCCACTTTGGAAAAATAGGATCTTTCATTCCCCATATTAAAATTTTCTTTTTGTCTTTCAGAATTTGTAAATTTTCACGAATATAACGCATTGTAGAAGCACTTGGATGAGAATTTCCAATCGGAATGTCTTTTGGCCAAGCAAGCGCTCCAATAAAAGATTCCTCACTGATAAACGGCTCGGTATATGCTTTTATCATAGTAGGAGTAATCATTTCTTTATTGAAAATTCCCATTTTAATAAGACCTGCAATATTTTTGATAAATTTTTCATATTGTCCTTTTTTTTCGAGTGGAATATACCAGGGCTTGGATCCTTCCTTCATTACTCCAATACTCGTATTCATAATCACTAAACTATTAACATTTTGAGAATAATCCTTATTGTTCTGATAGGACATACACTCGGACCAAACTTCGCCCTCAACATCTTCC
>JBHLJZ010000024.1:17855-40315 GCA_048887165.1 Candidatus Hodarchaeota archaeon
CTATTAACATTTTGAGAATAATCTACAGCATATCCAAAACCAATAGGTCCACCCCAATCTTGAAGAATAAGTGTAATATTCTTTAACTTTAACTTATTTATCAGTAGTTTAGTATTTTCAAGATGTTGCTTAAGTAAATAAGGTTTATTTTTTGGAATATCACTTTTTCCAAATCCCATTTGGTCTGGAACTACGACTCTATAATTCTGAGATAAACTAGAGACAAATTTCCGATATAAATAACTCCAAGTTGGCATCCCATGAAGACATACTATCGGTTTGCCCATTCCTTCATCAATATAATGCATTTGGAATCCATTAATCTCTTTAAAATTAGGTTTAAAAGGGAATGTTCCGTCAAAAGTTTCAGTCCTCATATATTTTCGATCCATAATAGCATCAATCATCTATTTATTATAAGATTATTCCAACAATTACTAACTTTTATTAAAAAATTACAATTTTTCTGTCTATAGTGATATTTTTTAAATTTCAACATGATAGAAATGATTGACGAAAAATTAAATAATTATATGTACAGTTTCATTGAAGACATTTGCCAAGATATTGGCCCAAGGGAATCGGGTACAGAAGCAGAAATTCTCGCAGGTAATAGGATCGAAGAAGAATTAAAAAACTTTTGTGATGAAACACATCAGGAAGAGTATATGAGCAGTCCTCATGCTTTTCTTGGTGGTATTAGATATGGAGCTTTGCTTGTATTAATTGCAATTATTTTCTATTGGATGAGTTTGCTTTTTGATTTAAACATACTTCAAGTTGAGATCTACCTTAATATAATCTTTCTAATAACTGCTATTATATTAATAATAATTACTGTAAGTTATTTCATATTAGAGACAATGAAATATCATGAAATATTTGATTTCATGTTTCCAAAGAAAACCTCAAAAAATATTATTGGTACAATTAATCCTTCAAGTGAAACTGTAAAAAATACAATAATATTTTCAGCTCATCACGATTCTGCCTTTGAATTCAATACTTTTTATTACTTAAAAAGATTTGGACAAATAATCATTAATATTGGTTATTTAGCTGTAGTTTTAATTTTTATTGGAATAATCCTCAAATTAATCTTCTTTCTTTTATCAATAAATTTTACAATCTTCTTTTTTATAACAGGTATTCTTTTTCTATGTTTCACTCCAATCACAGTACCTTATATATTATTCCATAGCTATAAACCTGTATTAGGTGCGTTTGATAATTTATCAGGAGTAGCCGTGGTATTAGGGATAGGTAAATTTTTGGAAGAAAATAGAGATTATATACCAAACCACACCAAAATTCATTTAATTTCTTTTGCAGGTGAAGAAGCAGGTCTTAGAGGTGCGAAGCGATATGTTAAGCAACATTATAATGAGTTAATGGAAAATAGAACAATTGTTGTTAACATGGAAAGTATTGGTAAAAAGGATATATTAATAATTCATAATAAAGAATCAGGCATAGGTGCTAAACATAATTCTAAAATATATCAAGAAATATTGAGAATTGCTAAAAAATTAAACCCAAACGCAAAGTTATTGCCACTACCATTTGGAGCTACAGATGCGGCAGCTTTTAGTAAAAAGGGAATTCCAGCAACTTCAATTGGATCTCTTAACTTAAAAGATGAATTAGTTCATTATTATCATACTAGGTATGATACTCCTGAAATAGTCGATAGAGAAGCATTAGGTCAATTTCTAGAAATTTGCTTAATTTACCTCAAACAAGTTGATAAAGAGATGGAGAATTAGTAATCAGTTAATTAAAAAACAGCATTTAATATAAAAATATTATTTTTCTAATATAATTCTCGATATTTTCTAAAATTGGACTCACTTTTGACTCTCTTTTTAAGAATAGTGTTAAAAAAGTTTTTTCATCACACTCAAAAATAATTATTGATTGATTTTCTAGCTCTGCAATTATCTTAGGAACTCTTTTTTCATTCAAATTTTTAGCAAGCCCTTGTGCACTTTCTGATATTGAAGCACACATAGAAGAGCATAGATCGATATCGAATACTTCTTCAAAATTTTCTTTTATAAGTTGTCCGTCTCTATAAGAATACAAAACACCCTTAAGATCTCCCTCTTGCTTTATATCATCAAGAATTTCCATTAATTTTTTGGATTTAATTGAGTTTGATGGTTCTAAATCATTCATTTTTTTTTGAATACTTTATGCATTGATAAATAGTTTAATTAATGAGAGTATAAAATTCTATAATATATGGAGAACATAAACTTTAATAATGAAATAATCGAACTTATTCGAAAAAGTAATGATCAATTTATAGAGAATGATTTACGAGAATTTTTAAAAATTGCAAGTAACTCATTAAACAAAGAGGGTATTTTAAAAGCTAAGGACTTTATTATCAATTATATCTCTGATTTCTGTCAAGATTTTCAAGAAATTGAAGGTGAAGTAAATCCTTTAATACTCGCTAAAGTTAAGGGGAATTTAAAAAAAAATTTATTGATATATATGATGTATGATACTCAACCCATAACTAACGAAAAAGATTGGATTGCTCCACCATTTAAAGCAGAAATTAAAACATTTCCAGATGATTTAAGCAGACTTAATGATTGTATTATAGCAAGAGGAGCCTATAACTCAAAAACACCATTAATCTGTTTTTTAAATGTAGTAAAAATTTTAAAAAGCATGGAAAAATTACCAATTTCACTTCTATTACTATTTGATGGTGAAGAAGAAATTGGATCTCCTACATTATTACAATTGCTTGAAAGTCATAAAGATCTATTTAAGTCGTGCATCGATGCCTATTATCCCTCAACTAAACAAGATTTAAGAGGTAATTCAATACTCAAACTTGGTTATAAAGGTATTTTATCATTGACTTTTGAAGCAAAGTCGGAGAATAAAGAACCGCATTCTGCGTTTGCTTCATTAATTCCTAATCCTGCTCTTGATTTACTAGGTTTAATTCATAAAATCTATTCTAATTATAAATTTCATATTAAATCTTTAAGTACACCATATATTCCAACAAAAGAAGAGCAACAATTAATTAACAAATTATATGAATTCATTAATATAGAAGATATCAAAAATAAAGCAGGAATTTCTCATACTTTTGAGAAAGATCCTAAAAAAGCATTTTTTAATTACTTATTTAATCCATCATTTAATATTTCAACTTTTAATTCAGGTTATTGGGGAAAAGGAATTAAAAATATTGTTCCTAATAGTGCAAAATGTAATATAGATATTAGATTCGCTCATAATATATTAATTGATGATCTTTTTAGGGAAATAGAAGAGATAAAGAGTAAATACATAAAAAATTCAAATTCTAATATCGAATTAACAAAAAATTTGGGTTATGAAGGATCTAGAGTCAACTTAAACTCCAATTTAGTTAAAAGTTTATCAAAGAGTTTTGAGATTTTAGGAATTCAAACAGTAATTTGGCCAATAAGTGCAGCAGCGGCACCTTTAAGTAAAATTCAGAAAACTTCAGGATTAAATTTTATTGTTGGAGGTTTAGGTATTGGAGGTTTTGCTCATGCTCCAAATGAATTTATTCAAGTTGAATCTATTCTTAATACACGCTTATCCAATTATTATTTTTTACAGATCTATTCGAATTCTATAAACAAAAATTAATAAGAATGTATAAGCCCAAGAAATCCTCTTTGTTTAGATTTAATTGCTTGATGGGGACACACTTCTAAACAACATAAACAGGAGATACATTGCTTCTTAACTAAGTATGGATGCATTTCCTCATCAAGAGCAATTGCATTTGCTGGGCAAACATCGAAACATTGTTTACAGTGTCTACATAACTTTTTTTTCACTTTAGGTACTCTCTTAGTGACTTTATAAACAATGCTCCCAGTAATAAAGCTCGCAAATTTTGTCATTTTTCTACCCGGAACTTTGAACTTGGGAATTGACTTTTTTGCTTGTTCCAACGATAAGCCTACTATCTCAATATCTTTAAAATCAGATATACCTAATCCTCTTTTACTTGCACTCCTTAAATGAGGGACACGCTTCCTTCCATTAAACCTACCAATCTCGAGAGCAATCAAATCTAACGCTAATTCATCAGTTCCTACCATAATAAGATTCCACTTTTTCATCGGACCAGAAACAGGACCCATTGGACCTTGCATAACTCGCTGTAAATCATATATTATCAATCTTTTAGGTTTATTTTGTACAACCCATGCATAATTATCTGCCAAAGTTTCTCCAAATTCATTTGGATTTTTACCTAACAGATGAAATTTTGCTTTTAATCCTCCAGGAATAATACCCCAGTAGTTTTTAACAGCACCTGTAATAGTTGCTTCTCCATGTGTTTTTAGTTTTGGCAGGTTAATTAATAAATCACAATCTTTTACTGCTTTTGATACATAGTACTCCTTTAATCTGCAAGCATCTCTTATATTTTGTTTAACAGGAACCTCTTTTTCAAAATCAACGAAGGTTAATCCTTCTTTTTCACAAATCTCATATAGACCCACTTTTTTAGCTATATCTGATGCAAATACTCTAATTTGGCCCGGTGAATCTCCTATTTTTACAGTTTCCATAGAAATATCTGATTGTTTCAAATATTCTATAATACCTTCAACAAATTCAGGTTGAGTGCACGCATCTTTATTTGCCCTTAGTAAATTTGGTTTCAATAGAATATTACTACAATCATTAATATTGTAATTTAGATCTTTTTCAATCATTCTTATAGCTGCAACTACAGCCTTGGGGACAGATTCATAGTTATCAATATTAACAATTGCAATCTTCGTTGACATAATATCCCTTAAAAATGAGAATCTTTTAAAAAATTAAAATATGACTTTTAAAAAAATTTTAACGAGATTTGACACTTTTGGATAAGAGCAATATATTGTAAAATTTGTGTAACAGTCCTTTTTAATCATGAAATAATTTATTTTTAAAAATAAACTAATATTATAAATATAATTATAAATTAAATAAGACAAAAGTATAATATATATAGAAAGAATAGCCAACGCTGCTTACCTTCTATTTATTAAGCTGGTGGATAATTATGAGCGAAAAACCGGATTTTATGTTCAAGATTTGTCTTTTCGGTGACGGCGGAGTAGGAAAAACTACATTAGTAACTAGATATTTAACTGGAGTCTTTAAAGGTAATTCGACAATAACTATTGGAGTAGATTTTCATGTAAAGAAATTAGAAGTAGAAGAACATAGAGTTTCTCTTCAGATATGGGATTTTGCTGGAGAAGATCGCTTCAGATTTTTATTACCTAGCTATGTTTTAGGCGCGTCTGGCGGAATTTTTATGTATGATATCACTCGTTATTCAAGTTTAAAAAATTTCAATGATTGGATTAACATCTTTAAAAGAGGCTTTATAGGGGATAAAAGACAATTACCTGTTATTATGGTGGGAGGTAAGTTGGATCTTCAATTTAAAAGAGCTGTTTCTACGAAAGAAGCATTTGAAATGGCAAAAACTCATAATCTTTATGGTTTTGTCGAGTGTTCTTCAAAAGATGGTCGTAATGTTGAAGAAATTTTTTATGAGATGGCTAAATTAATGATAAATCGAGCAGAATTAATTTAGATCATATAAATTAAGATATAGAAAAAAAAAAGATTTAAAATTTTTTTCTCCTTTTCATTAAAATTGCTGTAAATACACTTATAAGTCCAATAATTAGTATTAAATTATAACCTGGGATTCCTGGAAATTCGGGACCTCCATTTTCATCTTCAGGACAATCTTCACAACTATTGTTATAAAATGTATTTCCAGAGCCATCATCCTGCCAACACCCATCCCGATTACAGTAAAATGTATTTCCTTCGACTGTATTAGAATCGCTAGTAGAAAGATATAATCCATAGGCCTTATTGTAACTAATAGTGTTATTCAAGATATCATTGTTATCAGACACCTCAAGATAAAGCCCATTCCAAGAATTATTATTTATAATATTGTTACTAAATGTATTATAAATAGCGTCTGATAACCAAATTCCATTATCTTGATTGTTACTAATATTATTAAATGAGACTGTATTGTAATCACCAAAAATTTCAAGACCGTTGTAGCAACCGCTAATATCATTTCTTAAAATATTAAAATTATTACACTCTTGGATAGAGATACCAGTGCGGGGATTGTTTACAGGATCATCAGTTATGCTATTATCAGTAATGTTATTATTAGTACATTCTCTTAGAATTAATGCAGTTTCACCATTATCGTTAATGGTATTTCCAGTTATAATATTATCGTTGCTGTTTAACATAAATATTGCTTCTTCTTTGTTATGTTTTAAATCAGAATTCGAAATAGTATTACCATTACTCTTTAATACCCATATACCAACTGAAGTATTAGAAATTTGTAAATTATCCATTACAGAATTATTCGTATTAATCAAAAGGATTTGACCAGCATTATTAAAGTCAGCTGCAATTAATCCATCTTGATCAACATAATAATAGATTGGTTTACCATTTGCTAAATTGGTATCATCTATATCATGTGATTTTAGATATATTAGATCATCATATTCATATAATTTAATGCCACAATTAGTCATTTGGTTATTGGTTAAAGTATTATTAAAGCTTTCATATGCGAAGTATATTCCTATACACCATAAATCTAATGTAACCCGTCCGTTAATTATGTTTCCATCTATTTTACTATTATCAATATTATAACCGTTTATTCCATAATATTGATTTGAAAAAGTATTACCTGATATTATCATTTCGTTGCAGTATAAAATGTCTAAACCTGAATAAAAATTATTATTTGCAGTGTTCCCTAAAATTGTACAATTCTCACAGCTAGAGAATGCTATTCCATATCCATATCCCCACCCGTCGGGATCATAATTATCGTTCGCATTATTCCCTGAACACGTACAATTCTCGCTATTATATACAGAAATTCCAGTGACATCATTATTTTCAGCATAATTATCTGAAATATTGATAAAGGAGCTCGTTACTATTGATATACCCACATCATTATAGTTGAAATCTCCATTGGATATAGTAATATTATCACAGTAGCCTAAATATAATCCTGTACCTGTGTAGGTAATATCAAAATTTGTAAAAATGGAATCACTACAATTAACTAATAAAATCTGACCTGGATTTATAAAATCGCTATTCATAAGCATTTCTTTATTTTTATAATAGTAAATTGCTTTTGCATTCGCTAAGTTTGAAATGTCAATATTGAGTGTAATAAGCTCATCTAACTCCCCCGAAACAGCGATTCCACCAGAAGTAAAAATGTTACTAGATAAAGTACAGTTTTCACTCCCTGAAATAGAGATACCATTATTATTTGCTATATTACCATTAATTGTGTTATTATGACTAATGGCATTGTGAATACCAATATTATTTTGAAATATTGCATTATTTATAATGGTATTATTATGACTGTTGAGTAAAGAAATCCCCTGCTGATTGTAACCTGCAAGATTTCCTGAAATGGTATTATTATCACTTTCGTATAAATAGATTCCAACGTATTCATGAGAAGAACAAGTATTATTAATTAAAAATCCATTGTTCGTATTCTCTAGTCGTATACCTGCACTATTGTATATTTCCCATCCTGAATTAATTAGAGTACAATCCATAATTCGAAAGTATATGCCAGTTGAGTCAGCAACAGTAATACAACTGCCAGCTCCATCATTTAAATCAATTGTAACGTCTTGAATTAGATATGGATCTGCCCATGTTCCAGATCCAGAACACCATACATAATTTAGCTCAGTATAAGCCCATGTTTGAGTAGGTTCTGACTGATTAATGATGATAGGACTTGTTAATACATATTGAGAACTTTTAATATCATGAATGAAAGTTTTCTTAGTTGTTTGATTACTAGCAGAATTTAAAAGTAGCGCTGAGTAAAAAGGAAAAGTCATTGATATTACTATCAATAAACCTAAAGTTAATTGTTTTTTTTTTAAATTCATTACACACCCTCTATTGAAAAGGTTAATTTACAAATCTGTTAAACTAATATTTAAACTTTTACATAATTGTAAGATTCAGTCTAACAAAAATATAAATACTATTTATTAGATCAGAAAGACTATGTGTTAAATTAAACCACTTTAAATCCAATAAGATTTATTTACAGTTATTTTGTATTCATCTCTCCCCTATTAATTAAAAATAGCAAATGGGAGCCATACATATTTCTATTACCAATATAGGAATACTCAACCTGATTTTCCTTTCTTCTCCTATAAATTGATTCAAAAATTAGCACATCTTGGCCTAAATTGATATTTTTCTTATAACTATGAATAATAAGATTATCAGAATAATATTCTACTCTTTTAAGATTATTGCGCGCATTAATAATTTCATTTTCCACTTCATTTGCGAATTTTTCTAATTTATCTTCAAAAATTACATTAATTTCGCTAAGACTATTTATATCATCAATTTTATTCATTTTTAACTCTTCCATTTAAATAACCTTTATCTATTCGGGTTCCAAATACCTAATAATCACTATCAATAAAAAAGAAGATATATTTAACCTTTTTTTTATAGATAAAAATTTTTTTATAGATGAAAATAGAATTAAATGAAGATCTCATTTAAATTTTTAATTATTACATCTGGAATTAAGTCTTCATCAACTTTTTTAGCTTGTGAAACTCGTATTTTTAAATCTTCAACCATTTCAAAGGTGGCTACTCCTGTCAATACCAATACTGTCTTAATTTTCGCACGATTTCCAGCTAATATATCAGTGTCTAAGCGATCTCCGAAAATAACTGCTTCTTTTGGAACTACCTTATTTTCAGCCAAGATTGATTTAATTCCACAAGGATCAGGTTTACCAAAAACCTTTATTGGTTTTGTAGAAGTACAAATTTCTATCGCTTTTACCATAACTCCAGCACCTGGTAATAATCCATTTGTAATCGGTAATGTTGCATCGGTATTTGTAGCATAAAATTGTGCATTTCCTTTTAAAATTGATTTCTGAGCAAAAGCAATATCTTTATAATTAAATGCCCTATCTAAACCTACAATTACAAAGTCTATTTCATCAAACTGCCCCTCATTTGAAACTATAGTATGTCCCATTGCTTTCAATTCTTCTCGCAATCCAATTTCCCCTATTACGAATATCTTAGAATTACTGATTATTTTAGTAATTTCCGATGCAGTTATTGAAGCACTAGTATAAAAATCTGAGATTTTACTATCGATATTGTATTTCTTTAATCGATCCACATACATCTGTCGTGTTGCTGTTGAGTTGTTTGAATTATAGACTACATTAATTGAAAGTTCTTTTAAATCTTGAATAATTTTATCGACAGAAGGTAATAATTTATCTCCACGATAAATAACACCATCCAGATCAAATATTGCTAATTTAGTTTCTTCCAAATCCTTAATTAATTGCTTCATCACAATAAAACTTTAAATAAATTTATTTATAGATTAAAACCATCCTATTGGTAAACCTAATAAAAAGATAAAAAGCTGAATTCCTATTGGTATAAAAATTGGATTTAAAATATTATCAGCGGTATATGTAGGGAAATAATCTGTCATAAAAAAAATAACTGCTCCAATTATAGCGTAAATTGGTCCTACGAAAATTAAACCAATAATGTAAGCAACAATTGTCCCCGCAAGAAATCCTTCTAAAGACTTGATACCTCTTTTTCTGAATTTAATCTTATGCTTTCCATATTTACGACCAATTAACGCTGCTGAAGCATCCGAAAGGCAAGCAATAATTATTCCTGCAAAAAAGACTAAAATATCAATAACTCCTATCATATAAAGCATATATGAAAAAACAAAACCAGTTATAATATAGATTTGTGGCCCAGCAGCATTCAGTTCCTTATTCCTTAGCATTGATCTTGTCAGAAAGTTAAAAATCGAATATTCAGGACCCCAGATAATCCTTATTACGTCAGAAACTAAAGCAAATACTAAAGACCCAATAAGGGCCATCATTGTGAGATCAATTATAGCTCGTGGATCACCCATTACATAAGGAAAATCTGGGGGGTAAATACTTCCCCAAAGAAAATTATAAGAAGGTTCAATTTGCTGTATTAATAAAATCACACCATCACTGATAAGTTGAGTAACTGGTGGAATAAAAAAGAAACCATAATAAGCCAATAAGATTAATAATCCCATTAAATGAAAACTCTTCCGGATATATTCCATTTTCAATGAAATATCTTCTCTATAAGGATTTTCTTTTGTCATTTTTAGAACATATCTTTCTAATATAGATTTTCTTTCATTTATTTCCCTTACAGTACTTATATTTTCATTCTTTAAAACAAATTTTTTCTTAACTCTCTTTATCATCCAAAAAAAGAGAACATTGAAAATTATATTGAAACCAATCCACCATACAAAAAATCCGCTATAGGGAAATGGAAAGAAGTGTCTTACTGAATTAAAATAACCAAATACTATAAAAAGTATAGCAGTTAATGATGTTGATACACTACCGTATCGATTATTAGATTTATATCCTTTTCTGGCTATAAAAAACATAACCATCGCAAGTAAAAAGAAGAATAATGAAAATGTAGTATTATATAAAGCTTCAATTACTTCCCAATAATCCATGATTAACAAATAAATGAATAATATTAATTATTTTTATAATTAATTATCAAATAATTATTCTTTGATTAATTTAATAATAAAATCAAAAAATGATAAAAAAAGATAGATGATTTAACTAGAGAAAAAGAAAGTGGTTTTCGTTATATAATGAAAACAGAAAATAAAGAAATAAAATGTAAAAATGAAAATTCCTCAGAGTAAATTCTTGGATAAATTATCAAAAGAAGAATCAGAACAAATCCCGCTATATTGCACAGGTTATCCAGAAATTGGATTTATTAAAAATTACATTGATAAATTTGGATTCTCTTTAGATAGTAGAGATTTTATTTTATTAGAAAAAAATTATGATATTATTAAACAGATGGGTTTTGATGCAGTTTCTATATGGGATTTTAGACGAGGAGAGGGAGGCTATAAGTTAGATAACAATAAAAGAGTTGATGGCTGGGGTCGAGTTTATAAAGAAGATTGGTATTTATGGGATGGAGTTTTTAAAAGTGAAAAAGTGATTGATGCATGGGAGTATCTTAAACTTCCTTCTTCAGAAAATCTAAAAAAATTAAAAAAGTTCCTGCAAAAATTAAATTATCAATTTAATGTTGTTTTATCTTTGCCTGGATTATTTGAAAAGACATGGCAGTCAATGGGATTTTTATTTTTCTCTAAGTGTTTGAAAAACAATAATATTGAATTTATAAAGTATGTATTAACCTTTTTTACAAAGTATCTTAAAAAATTGATTAAACACCTCCAAAATGTAGGAACAATATTATTTCTCATTGCTGACGATTTTGGCTATAAAAACAGAGAATTTTTACCAATCAAATTGTGGCGTGAATTGCTTTTTGACTATTATAAAGAAATCATATCCCGAGTTCACCAAAGAAATCATAAAGTTATTATTCATTCTGATGGATATATTTCCCCCCTCCTTATTGATACATTTATTGAACTTGGATTTGATGCAATTCAAAGTTTGGAACCTAATGCAGGAAATGATATTTATTCTCTCTTTAAAAAATTTACAAACCAAATATGTTTTATTGGAAATATTGATATTTCTTTACTTATATATGGAAAACCTATTGATATAAAGCAGTATACACTTAACCTAATTACAAACGCAAAAAAATATAACGCATTATTAATTGTAAGCCCAACCCAACAGATAAATTCACTAGTTTCCCCTGAAAATATTAAAAGTATGATTGAAACTACCAAAAATTATAAAAAGTATTAATTTTACAAAATATAATCTGTATTTTAAAAAAATGTGATTCATTTGAATGGAAGGATTTTGCTGAAAATATTTTAGAAAAATCTAATTAAGAAAAAAGTCTCGAAATCAATCTTTATGTAGATATTACAAGACTTAATAAACAAATAATAAGGAACATTTTTATATAGAAAACGAATAAAAAAAAATAAATATATAGTACCAATCTATTTTAAATATAAGTGATGTTTTAACTTATTTAATTCAAAAAAAAATATTTATCTAATATTTAATCATTATTAACAGTGAGAAAAATAGTGGAGCCGAGCACGCCGGATACTTTGGATGATCTCTTAAAGAAATTACTCGGGGCAATTCCCGAAGTCAAAGCTGCAGCAATTGTGTCTGCTGAAGGCTTACCTATCGCTTCTGCGCTCCCTCAAGGAGTGGATGAGACAAGGATTGCGGCAATGACGGCTGCTTTACTTTCATTATCTGAAAGAGCTATTATCGAGATGAATAAAGGAGATTTTGATCAGTTATACGTTAAAGGAAGCGATGGCTATCTTTTAATCCTACAAGCTGGTCCCAATGCGGTATTAACAGTATCCACATCCAAAGATGTTCGACTTGGGTTAATTTTACTAGATTGCCGGCGTACATGCGAAAAAATAGCTCAATTAATATGAAAGAACACTTATTTTCAATAGTTAGATGTTAAAAAATCACAAATTATTAATTTTATGCTTCATTTAATCTTCCATCTAAATCTGATTATTTTATCTGGTGTTAAATTATTTTCAAGCTATTTCAAATAAAAGGAAAAATCGAAATACCTCCGTTTCTTTTCGATCAGGAAAAAAGAACTAGTGCTAGAATCATTCTTAGTGAAGATTATGAAGGTATTATTACCAAAGATTACGGATTTATTATTGCTATCGTAGATGTACTTGATGTTGGGCCTGGGATAATCATTCCCGGAAATGCTAATACTTTCCATGAAGTCGAATTTACAATATTATCCTTTAAACCAGTAATTTCAGAAGTAGTCGAAGGAGATGTAGTAGAAATTGTAGATTTTGGATCGTTTGTAAGACTTGGTCCTTTGGATGGTTTAGTTCACGTGTCTCAAATCTGTGATGATTATATCTCATATGAACAAGTTGGTAATCGCTTTATTGGTAAAGAAACGGGTAAAATCCTCGAGGTAAACGATCAAGTAAGAGCTAAGATAATAGCAGTTTCGCTTGGTACCGGAAGAAGTGGAAAATTAGGTTTAACAATGCGTCAGCGATTCTTAGGAAAACAAGATTGGATTGAAACAGATATTGAAAATGAATATGCTGAAAAAGAAGCAAAAGATGAGAAGAAATCTGAAGATAAAGAAGATGAAGAAAATGAAGAATAACTTTAAAAAAAGTGAATTATAAAATGAAAGAAAAAGCTTGTAAAAACTGTCATCTAATTACAAAAAATGAAGTATTATGCCCTAAGTGTAAAACCCATTCTCTATCAGAGGATTATACAGGAGAAGTTATAATTATTAAACCCCAAGAATCAAAATTTGCAGAATATTTAAAAATTCACTTTCCTGGGAAATATGCTTTAAGAGTACGCTAGTATTGCTCCATTATTGAAATAAATTTTTTAATAGTTTTTTGTATTCTTTTATTAACATCTACTATTACTATTCCTTGAGGGATTGGATGCTTGGAATCAGTTAATGGTGGTTGACCATAAAACACAATATTTTTAGTATTTTCATTTATGGGTAAACATGATACCAAAGGTAAAACTAGCAAATCTTCTTCACCCTTAGTGATTTTTAATAGTGTAATTTTATTAGATTTAACAATATTTTCTAATAACTTAAAGCTTTTGCTACTAACGCCACCCTCAGGATTCTCAAATTCTAAAATATTTTCAAAAAACTCTTCAAATGTTATCTTAATTTTACTCCTTTGGGTTTTTTCATCAACAATGCATAGTTTGATAAAAGGCCTTAAAAATTCGTTTGCTAAAAAATCTTGGGTTACAATATCTCCTACTAAATAAAAATTCAGAGTTAAATCTGCTTCTTTATATTCTTTAATTAAATTCTCTACTTTTGGAATTGTCTCTTCTCTGGTTCCTACAATTAATTTCCCTAGAGGTTGAGAAAATTTATGGCGTTCTTTATCAGGAATTTTTAACCTTTCTTTCAAATTTATCACGTTTTTAATTACTTTTTGCTTTATTATAAAAATCAATTGTAATTGTTATTAATAATAACCATATGAAAATACCTATTAAAAAAACAGCGTAAAAATATCCCACTATAACGTTCTTTAGCCAAAATAGGCAAATAATTATAAAAAACAATAATATTACTTCAATAAATAGCATAATTTTTGCTTTAAGCAAATACTTTTTATCCATAAAAACCAAAATTTTATTTTTTATCTATCTTTAATCTTTTATAACTTTAGAATTATCTTTAAAACTTTTTAATTTAACAAAAAAAAACCTAATTATGTCATTCGATATTGAAATTTTAGAGGAAAAGAAAAATCCACTGATTGAAAGAACAGAAATCAAGTTTAAGTTAGATCATTTCGGTAAGGGTACTCCAAATCGATTAGAAGTAAAAAAAAAAATTGCAGTAATGAAAAAAGCTAATGAAAAACTTACAATAATAAGAAAGATTCAAACTCATTTTGGAAATGCATACGAGGTAGGTACTGCAAATATATACGAAAATTCGAAAGAATTACAATATTTTGAACCCTTTCATATTCAAGTGCGTAATCTTGAAAAAGAAAAAAGAGATGAGATCTATAAGTTAAAAAAGAGAAAAGAATCTTTTAAACATCTTTTTGAATATGATTAAAAAATAAAAGTTTGATAAAATATGGTAGATACATCAAATTATTATAAGATTGAAGGAGAAAAATTAATTAGAACTCATAGAGCTTGTCCAAAGTGTGGACCTTCATACTTTCTAGCAGATCATTATGATAGATCGTCTTGTGGAAAATGTGGTTATACTGTATTTAAAAGAAAAGGTAAAAAAGGAGCTGCAACTGTAGCTAAAGGCAGAAGGACACCACGAAAACGTACTAAGTCATCATAAATGAAAATAAATCGTTATTTGTTTTCTTTTACTTTTTCTCAAAATTATCGCTAATATTATCCATTGGCGAAGAATATGAAATCTGATATGAAACTCTGTTTGGGAATCGAGTCTACAGCTCATACTTGGAGTGTTGGAATTGTAGATTTTCATGGTAATATATTAAGCCTCATAAATAATACTTTTGTTCCCGAAGAAGGAGGACTTCATCCTGCATTAGTAAGAGAGCATCATCTTAGTATTTTCATGAATACAATAAAAAAATCTTTACTGCAAGCTAATCTTTCTATAAAAGATATTGATTTAATTGCCTTTAGTAGAAGCCCTGGATTAGGACCTGTATTACGGATAGGTGCTTTAGTTGCAAGGATGCTAAGTCAACTAATTAAAATACCCATTGTTGGAGTAAATCATTGCATAGCGCATATAGAAATTGGAAGATTATTGTGTAAAATAGATGATCCCCTTTCTTTATATGTTTCGGGGGGTAATACTATAATAAGTGCTTTTGAATCAGGACATTATCAGATTTTTGGAGAGACCCAAGATATCGCTGTGGGTAATATGATTGATATGTTTGCTCGCGATGCAGGTCTGCAACATCCTGGTGGTCCTAAAATTGAAAAATTAGCTTCACAATCTACAAATTATCTTCATTTGCCCTATGTTGTAAAGGGTATGGATTTATCTTTCTCAGGTCTTTATACCTCCGCTAGAAGCCTACTAAATTCAGAAAAATTTGGGCAAAATTATGATTTAAAAGATATATCTTATTCACTGCAAGAGACATCGTTTGCAATGTTAACTGAAGTAACAGAAAGGGCATTAGCACATACGGAAAAAAGAGAAGTACTTCTAACAGGGGGTGTTGCTGCTAATAAAAGGCTTCAAGAGATGATTAAATATATAAGCGATGAACATAAAGCTAGGTTTGAGGTTGTACCTCTTAAATATGCCGGAGATAACGGAGCAATGATTGCTTGGACAGGAATTTTAAGGTATTCTTCAGAAGGGAAACAAACTATTGAGAATTCTATTATTAAACCAAAAGAAAGAATGGATCAAATCCAAATATCATGGAGAAATTAGGTGTTTATAAAGTTGACTTCAAGTATTATTAAAGACCAACTTATTCATCAAGGGGCAGAAGCAAGTTTATTCAATGGTTACTGGTTTGATAAAGAAGTTATATTTAAAGAACGAATTCCTAAAAAGTATCGCTTGGAAGAGTTGGACAAAAAAATTAGAACCACCAGAACTTTGAATGAAGCTCGTGCGCTCATCAAAGTTAAATCATATGGGATAAATGTTCCACAAGTCTTTGAGATTGATCCTCATACTTCAACGATTATAATGAAATATATTGAGGGAAAAAAGTTAAAAGATCTATTAAAAGAAATAGATAACATAAATAAGAAAGAAATTCTGTTTTTGATTGGAAGCTATATAGCTATTTTACATAAAAATGGACACATCCACGGAGATATAACCACAAGCAATATTATAATTACAAAAGGGAATCAAATCTTTCTAATTGACTTTGGACTCCATGAATACTCCGATTCAATTGAAGATAAAAGTGTTGACTTGCATCTTTTCAAACGAGTATTAATTTCATCTCACGGAGAAGATTATGATCTTTGTTTTAAAGCTTTTATTGATGGATATCGCTCAAAATACAAAGATAATGAATCTAAAGAATGTAAAGAGATAATAAAAAACATTTCTACAATCGAAACTCGTGGTAGATACATAAAAAAAGAAGAAAGATTATAAAAGTAAAATTTTTTCAATAAGCTATAAATGGTTATTGTTAATCGTTCATCTTCATAATAAACGAATCAAAATAATTTACATCTGATATAGAATGCTTTAAATAAAGTAGAGAGGGAAAGATAATTTTATAAACAAGTTTAACTTATAGTTTATTATCGAAAAGTTGGAATATGTTAAGGGCAATTAATACTTTTGTTGTTCTCTCCTAAATTGATTTATTTTAAAGAATTAAGTCTTAAAACTTAACAAGATCGGAGTAAGGAAAATTGTCAGATACCGAAAATAAAAAACCGAAAATGGTTAACATTACTATTAACATCGCAGATATCTATGATAAAAATATTCAAAAATTAATTGCGATGAAAGTTGTTCCAAGCCGATCTGAAGCAATTAGAATTGCGCTAAGAGATTATTTAAGAAAGGAATTTGAAAATTTGGAACTTCTGGGTTTTTATAATGATGAATTTAAAGAAAATAAATAAATTTCTTATCAATAGTAAAAATATAAATTTGTAGTTTATCGTCTTTTTCTTATTTTACGTGCTTCTCTTTCAACTTCCCGTAAAATTACAATATCATTTACTCTTATAGGACCCTTTACATTTCTAGTAAGAATTCGATTCTTATCAGGACCTTCGAGAATTCTAACCTTTATTTGGTTTATTTCACCAGTTAATCCAGTTCTTCCAACGATTTGAATAACTTCGGCGGGAATTGAAAAATCGTCAACTTGTTGTCCTTTTGATTTATCTAATTTTACCATTAAGAAAGATCACCAAGTTACTTTTTTAAAGCTTCTAGTTTTTTAATTATACCATCTAATATATTATCATTTCCAGTTCCTACATTTTCAATTGCTATAGCTGAAGCTGATATATTAAGTCTAACTACATTACCTAATTCTTTTTTAGTAGAAATATACCCATATGGCACCATTTTTTCTTCACAAAGAAGTGGAATATGGAATAGTATCTCAGGAGGGCTGACGTCTTCTGCCATCACTACAATTTTAGCAACATTTCTTTCAATTGATTTTGTAACCTCATTCATTCCTTTTCTTATTTTGGAATCTCGGGTTTCAGCTATTGTTGCTAATTTATTTTTAATTTCGTTTTTAAGATCATCCGGAACTTTAATTTTAATATAACTCATTTTATTCTCCTTCAAATATATAATTCTAATATATTATCATAAATCATCGATTTTTAATGAACTAAATAATATAGAATAAAAGATAAAATTTATGTTTTAAAATTGCTAAGAATAGTAAAATAGTAAATTTTTTTTTGAATCCTTCTTTTTTTTAATAAAATTAAGATACAAATTTTTTTTTAAAAGTTAAACCATTTAAACATAAAGAGGAGATCTATTACGATAATACCAATAAGATGTTTTTCCTGCGGGAAACTAATAGCAGATGTCTATAAACCTTATTTAGAACTTCTAGAGAAAGGAGAAAGTTCAGAAGATGCTTTTAAACAGTTAGGTATAGAGAGGTTCTGTTGCAAAAGAATGATTGTTAGTCATGTAGACCTGATAGATGATCTCTTAAAATTCCCGAGACTTCAATAGAAAAAGAATATTTTTAAGAAGTATTACCTAGAATTTAGGAATAAAATTTTCAAAAAAAAATTAGATTAAGTAAAGAAAATGCTTTTTATATACTAAAACCTTTTATTTGGGGATATTTAATGGAAGATACTACTAAATTTGCCATAATCTCAGATATTCATGCAAATTTTTATGCATTAAACAGTTTTCTTCAATTTATTGAGAAAAACTTCAAAGTGGATAAGATTTTAAATTTAGGAGATTTTGTTCATATAGGTCCACACCCAAAGGAAGTTACAGAGACAATTTTGAACGACAATCGGTTTGTAAATATAATTGGAAATAATGAAATGATTGTATTAGGTAAAAGAAAGAGCGAATGGCATCAAGGAATTGAGCTACACCGCGAATGGACCATTAATCAACTTGGAGAAGATTTAATAAAACAAATAGAGATAATTCCTACATTCATGACTCTCAATGTAAACGATAAAAAACTGCTTCTATTACATTCTCACTTCTATGATGTTCCTGATCGTTCTATTCAAGACAATATTTTATTATATAAAGGGAAATCATTGGATGAATTCATAAACGATTATCCAAAAGATGCAGATATCGTATTTATTGGTCATACACATGAACAATTGTATCTTAATACCAAACATAAAATAATCATAAATCCAGGATCACTTAGTATTACCAAGAAACCTAATATATCCTTCTGTTTAATGGAAATTGAAGGTCAGAAAATGAATATAATGTTCAAAAATATTCCTTACGATGTTTCCAACTTAAAAGAGGATTATTCTAAGAGAAAGGTCGCTAGTAGAGAATTTTTAATTAAATATTTTTATCCATTTTTATGATACTGAATGTATGAATTGGAATTCTCTGAATTTTAAAATATATTGGATATTAAGACAATTAAATTTTGAATTATGTTTAAAAATTTAGTAATAAATTAATGTTTTCCATAAAAAATTGTCCAACGGGTTTTTCGGGGATTCTTCTTGTAAACTATTGATGCTTTTCTACATTTTGCTGTACAAAAGTTTAAAATCGTTCCATCTCTCTTGATATACATCATTCCTCGGCCAATGGGAATATCATATCCGCAAAAAGAGCATTTTTTGACTTTAACCATAAAAAGATTCACTCTAAAGTTTATTTATTTTTATTCCTCATCTTTAACTTTGAAAAGTTCTGCTTCACCGTATTTTGTGACTTTAAGATTGATTAGTGTCATATCGAAAGTAATTTCATTACCTCTAACTGTTTTTCTCTTTTTCTCGCCTTTCCTTTTTGGTCTAAATCCAACTCCTCGTTTAGATACCAATATTCTTTTCTTAACTGGACCATGGACATCCCGTCTCATTGGAAATCCACTAGCGTCAGAGCCTCCTGTAATCTGGAATTCATAGTTTGGAAATCCTATTACTCCACCATTAATAATATCTCCTATTTTCATTCCTTCAAATCTAAATTTCTTCTCATCTATCTCAATTAATTTTGATAAACCCTTACCCGAACCTGCATTTCCACCAGATATATTTAACTTGTAAACCTTTTTCTCTGAACTCATGTTTATCAATAACAAATAGGAAATTATTAAGAAAAATGTCCGAAAATTTAAAAATTTTATTGATTTTACAAGAAATAGAATGTTTTTGTAAAGAAATTAAAAATCATAAAATTTATTTTAAGGAATATATCCTATTTAAATTATATAAAAAACTTGGGATTTGTCTTAATGCAAATTTTTGAAGCTATAGAACTAAGAGAATTTCCATATTTTCTAACTGTTGATGTTACAGAAGGAGAAATTGTTGGAGATGTTATCAATGATTATAATAGCTATAAAGTTTATTTGCTTGTAGATCATGATACAAAAAGAATATGGATATATAATGGACCTAATAGTTCTTTTAAATTACAAATTTATGGGGGAATTTTAGCCTCAATGCTACGTAAACAACTTAGGTTGTTTTATAGGGTGTATCCTTTAAATATATATCCAAAAGGTGATCCACATTTTCAAGAGATTATGGAAAAACAAATAGCAGGTGGGAGAGCTAAAACAATTGATAAAGAAGATTTTTCAGAAAAGACTCAAGAGGCCACTGTTGGAGATATTATTATCCGCAATCCGCGTTTTAGTAAAGCAATAGAAAATATTAATGAAGTTCCTAAACCAGTAGAATTTAAGAGAGTTTTTCTCATTATTGGAGGAACACTCTATTCTGAAGAAGAAACAACAGAAGCTTTTCTTAATGAAGAAAAAACTACATTTGAACTAGTAAAAATGGGAAGACTGAATAACGGTTTTACTTTTTTCAATGACCGAAATTATTCTACTAGATTAATTGTAAAAGATCGCTCAATTCAAGGAATTGAATTGTTTATTAATGATAAAGAACAAATACCTACTGTTGAACTCAAAATTCCTGTAATTGAAGAAGAAAAAATAAGTAGAATAGGAAATATAGAATCTTTAATTAACGCATTTAAAATCCCAAACAAATCACCAGATGAAGATTCTGAACATAAAAACCTTCAGAATGATACCTAAATTGTTATTATGATTCTATTAATTAACCCTAAAACCACGAAACCTACTGAAATACAAACAGAATTTTTTAGAGAGCCAAATTTAGGTATTTTATACTTAGCAGCAGTTTTAGATCAAAATGATATATATATTGATATCTTGGATCTGGAACAATATCAAGATTATACAAAATCTGCATTAAAAACCCTAATAGAGAAAAAAGTAAAGAACTATAATGTATTTGGGATAACTGCACTTACAAATACATTCAATTTTGCATTAAACATAGCAAAAGTAATTA
Source organism: Candidatus Hodarchaeota archaeon (assembly GCA_048887165.1). Lineage (GTDB taxonomy): Archaea > Asgardarchaeota > Lokiarchaeia > Sigyniarchaeales > SOKP01 > SOKP01. The sequence continues at coordinate 39,034 of JBHLJZ010000024.1, forward strand.
AAAATTGTGATCCAAATAATATTATAGTTTTTGGAGGCCCTCATGTTTCTTTTCAATTTGAAGAAGTTTTAAACAATAAGAATATAATTGATTTCATATGTGTTGGAGAATCTGAAAATTCTTTTCTTCAGCTTTCTAAACTTCTTCTTGAAATGGTTCAAAACTTTAAAACTTACAAGGAACTTGAGCAGCAGTTAAAAAAAGTAAAAGGTATTGCTTACAAAAATTCTAAAAACCAATTAATTTTCACAGGATATCCAGAACCTGTTAATCTTGAGAGATTACCGTTACCAGCTCGTTATAAACTAGGTCATGAAAATTATTATTATAAAGTTGCAAATATAATCATAAATAGAGGTTGCCCATACCAGTGTTCGTTTTGTTCAAGACAAAAATTATTCAAAAAAATTAGAATTAGAAGTATTAATTCAATCTTATCCGAAATTCAAGATATTTTATCAATGCAAACTTATAATTACATCAATTTTTACGATAATATTAACATTGATAACATATTTTTCAAAGAATTTTGTAGAATGTTTATCGATAACAACATTAACATTCCATGGGGCTGTGAGTTACGCGTTGATAATATTTCAGAAGAAGATGCTCATTTACTAAAAGAAGCCGGCTGCAAATTAATAGCAACTGGGATTGAATCTGCTAGTAGGCAAGTCTTAGAGAAAAATTTAAAATATCAAGAGCCTGATAAAGCTAAAATTGGAATTCAATATTTAAAACAAGAAGGAATATCAATTCAAGCTTACTTCATACTTGGTTTACCTGGCGAAACCCAAGAAACTTTCCATAAAACAATCGAATTTATCAAAGGTCTACCTTTCGATGAAAATGATAAAATAAATTACTTTTTAGCTACTCCCTATCCGGGATCCCGTTTATGGGACGAACAAGAACATTTTAAAATTAATATCTTTGAAAAAGACTTTACTAAATATGATTGCCAACATATTATATTTGAAACAGAAGAACTTAATATCCCTATTCTTGAAAATTTAATGCTAAACGCTAAAGAAATTGAATCTTATTTCCAAATAACTTGATTCCGATGTAAATTAATAATATCTATTCCTATGAGGAGCACAATAAGGAAATGTTCTAAAGAATAATGAAAACGCTACGCTCTCTTTACCTTTATTTATAAGTTCTGCCACTTCTCTCAGATTCTGTTTTTGTAATTCAATCATGTTGCTTTTTTTATCATTTTCTTCAGTTTGCTTAACTATTGAACTTAAATATTCAAGTAAAGGGGTTGGACCTTCTT
>JBHLJZ010000025.1:0-1521 GCA_048887165.1 Candidatus Hodarchaeota archaeon
TTCACAACAACTTAATCAAATGCAAAATAATGGATATGCATTTATTGAGAATAGTACAGGACTTCAAAATATCACCTCAGGTAAGGTTATCGGATTATTTGCGAACAGTCATTTACCATATGAAATAGATCGCGATTATAATTCGACTCCTTCATTACTGAATATGACAGATAAAGCAATTGAGCTCTTATCTCAAGATCCAGATGGTTTTTTTTTAATGGTTGAGGGGGGTAAGATAGACCATGCAGGACATGCAAATAATAAAACAAATGTCGCCCTAGAGACCATTGAATTTCTTTATGCTATTGACAGAGCAATATCTTATGTTGAAAATACTAAAAATTCAATTCTAATTATTACAACTGATCATGAAACTGGAGGATTAGCAATTTTGAGTGACACATTAAATAGTACATTACCATCTCAAAGCAATACTCCTGAAGAAAATGAATATTTAAGAGTAAAACGGGCTGAAAATATTTCTGTCAGCTGGTTGACTACATCTCATACTAACTCAGATGTTCCTTTTTATGCGTTTGGGATAGATAATGAAGATGTATACAATCATACTGTTATTGATAATACTGACATCTTTGATATGATGAGATCATTTTTAGGAATAGAAAATCAAGAAACATCAAAAATTGTATGGATAATAATCATCGGAATAATAATCGCAACGACAGTTCCTTTTTTAAGTCTAATATCTTATAAAAAGTTTAAGAGTTCAAAGAGTAAATCACAACATAAAAATCATTTCTAAAAAGTATATATAGCAAATATTATAGAGCTAAATTTTTATAGAACAAAATTTTAAAGACAATCAAGTCTTTCTATATATATTATATATATTATAACTTTATAATATAGTCTTACTTTATTCTATATAATTATGACATTCAATATAGAAACTAGGCGTGTACAACAAACTGGAGGATCGTCTTTTATAGTGAGTCTTCCAATAGAATGGATTAAAAAGCATGGTATCGAACCGAAAGATACAATCGGAATTCTTTCTCAACCTGATGGAAATTTATTAGTAACTCCTTATATAAGTTCACAGGATTATATAAAAGAGAAAATATTTGATGTTGATGATATAAATAACTCTGATTTTTTATTTAGACTTCTAATTGGAGCTTATATAATGGGTTATACAAGAATAAAGATTAAAACAAGTCATGAGAAATTTGCTTCATTCATTAGAGAAACCGTTGAAGGTTTTATAAATATCGCAATAGGACCTGAAATTATAGAAGAAACAAACCAATTTATTCTGATAAAAGATTTACTTAATCCAAAGGAGATGCCTTTTGAAAAAACAATAAAAAGGATGTATATATTGGTACAAGGAATGCATGAAGATGCTGTTAAAGCATTAGAAGAAGGTAATAAAAAATTAGCAGAAAAAGTAATTAATAGAGATGATCAGGTTGATAAATTAAATTGGTTGGTTGAAAGACAATCACATATTGTATTAAGAGACATTATTTTATGTCAAAAAATGGGTATTACTCTAGA
>JBHLJZ010000025.1:1621-39453 GCA_048887165.1 Candidatus Hodarchaeota archaeon
AATAATCTCATTTAAAGGCTAAAATTCTTCTTTATGCTAATTAGGGTGGTTGTAGCTTCAATCCACTGACTTAAATCTTTATCAGTTCGACAAAAAAGGATTATTTTTTCTAAATCTTCTAAATTAGTAAAAACACATTCAATAATCAAATCCCAACCCCCATAAACAGGAGCACTATATGTAATTTTCCACATTTCGTTGGAATTACTAAGATTAAACTCTTTTAGTTTTTCAATTATGCTCCATTGAGACCCTATAATTTTCAGTCTAATTAGAATATATCCACGATAATAAATAAGTAGGGCACCTAAATATTTTGGTTTTTCTCTGTAATTTAGTAAATATCAATCCTAATATTAAGTTTAAATTAATTATTTAGTACTTTTCAAGCTTTTTATTAACTATTTGTTAGAAAACATAAAGAAAAGAACAATTTGATATTATTGAAAAGCCTTTTATATAAGTTTGTAAAAATACATTCAATGCATTTTATTTAAAAAAGTCTAACATAAAAAAATGTGATAAAGTTTGAATGATACTGAAATTTTATCTAAAAAGACAATTGGTTTTGTTCTTGTAAATACGCTTGTAATCAGTTTAGTTGGGATAATACTTCTGGTACTTGGATTAAATGATACAATTAATGAATTTTTTTATGATAATGAGATTACATTTGCGATTTTTTCTATGATTACACAATTAGGATGGTATGCCGCGTTAATAGTAGTTGTTGTTACTGTTCTATGTGTCTATGACGTACGAATTGCTAAGAATTTACTTAATTCGGTAGTGGGTTCATACTATATTAACTCCCTAATAAAAGATTTCATCCAAGATCCTACTCCATGGACAAGGAGAGAAGAACCTGGGTTTGGCTTTCCTTCTGGTCATGCTCAGAATTCAGTAGCTTCGTATGGATATCTTTCCTATCACGCATATAAAAAGAAAAGGATTTACATTTCTTGGATCTTTCTTGTGATTGTTTACTTAATTACAATTTCTAGGGTAATAATAGGCTCTCACGACGTAGATGATGTAATAGGGGGATTATTGTTTGGAATAACCTTTTTACTAGCATATATATACTTGGAACCTATATTTTCAGAAAAATTGAAAACCCTTAATTTTAGTCTAAAAATAATTCTTTCAATTGTTATTCCTGTTCTCTTATTTATCATTGCAATATTAGTTTTTCCTAGTACAGATAATCACTATGGAATAATTGGTGCTATAATTGGTTCATCAGTCGGATATTTAATTGAAATTGATAAAGTAAAGTATAACCCTAGTGAGCTTAACAATAAACAAAAGATAATCAACTTATTGATTGGATTAGTAATAGTTTTGGGATTGTACGTTTTACTAGTTTATGTTGTTCCTATAGATCATATAGTCTGGGAATTTTTTGTATATATAATTTTATCATTAATAGGTTTCTTATTTGTTCCATGGATATTTATTAAAATAAAAAGATAAGGAAATTAAATATAATTTTTTTTATTTCTAATTTTATTTACCAATATATTTCTTTCAATGATTTATGGTATTCATTAAGGGATTTGATTTCTAGATTCTTCTTACGTATAGTTTCAATGGCGTTAATGATTGCTTTGGCTAATTGTAAATTAATTATAACTGGAATGTTAAAATCAACCGCCATTCTTCTAATTTTATATTCATCTTCCATTATTGTTTTAAATTTATCCTCAACAGTAGTGGGAAATGGTATGTTAATCACCATTTCAATATGTCCATTTTGTAAGCAACTCATAATATTTGGTTCCATTCCATATTCATGTACTTTATATAATCGAACTGCATCAATTCCATTTTCACTAAGAACTTTTTTAGTATCTTTAGTTGCAAAGATAGTATAACCCAAGTCTGTTATTTTTTTTGCCAATGGGATCATTTGTTGCTTTAATTCTGTCCCACCTACTGAAATTAATACATTTCCATTTTCAATTGGAATTTCTTGTTCTGTGGATTCTAATGCTTTAATAAGAGCCTCAGGAAAATCTTCCCCTATGCATGCTACTTCTCCAGTGGAAGCCATTTCAACGCCTAGTATAGGATCTGCTTTATCTAATCTCATAAAAGAAAACATAGGAACCTTAACTGAAACATAATTCCCGTAGGGAAGTTTTTTTAACTTATTTGGTATTTTATGTCCCATAATAACCTCTGCTGCTAATCTCATAAGATTAATTCCTCGAGTTTTAGAGACATAAGGCATGCTTCGACTTGATCTTAAATTACATTCAATTACATATACTTCTTCGTTTTTAATTAAATATTGGATGTTAAAGGGGCCATGAATTTTAAGTGCAAGTGCAATTTTTATAGTATAATCTTCAATTGTTTTAATTACACCATTAGAAATGGTTTGAGGAGGGATTGCCATACTCGCATCACCAGAATGTACACCTGCATTCTCTATATGTTCAACTATAGCGCCAATTAAAACGCTATCACCATCACATACACCATCACATTCAACTTCACGAGCACTAGTAAAAAATTTAGTAATTACTACAGGGTATTCTTTTGACACAGCAGCAGCTAAATCTAAAGTGTCTTGTAAAGTTTTTTCATCATATGAGACTCGCATAGCAGCACCACTAAGAACATAAGAAGGTCTAACAAGAACGGGATATTGAACTTGTTTTGCAAATAAAAGTGCTTCTTCATTATTAGTTAGCATTTTCCATTGTGGTTGCTTTATATTAAGTTGGTCTAATAAGGCACTAAATTTCGCACGATCTTCTGCTAAATCAATTCTAGTCCCATGAGTTCCAAGAATATTTATTCCTGTTTTACGAAAAAATTCAGAATATTTTGAAAACTTAGTTGCCAAATTTTGAGCAATTTGACCTCCTGCTGAAACAACCACTCCATAAGCCTTTTCAAGCTCACAAATATCTAAAACCCTTTCCCCAGAAAGTTCTTCAAAATATAGCTTATCTGAAATATCATAATCAGTAGAAACGGTTTCTGGATTATAATTTATCATAATTGCTTGATCAATACCTAACTTTTTTAATCCCCATAAACAGTTAACTGAACCCCAGTCAAATTCTACAGAAGCACCTATTCTATAAGTTCCACTTCCTAATACTATAACTTTTTTCAAACCATTTTGATTTTCTTTTTTAAAGTCTATATCGTGTTCTGATGCACTATACGTAAGATAAAGATAATTTGTAATAGCAGGCCACTCTGCTGCCAACGTATCGATTCTTTTTACATAAGGATTAATTCCTAATCTTCTTCTCATTTGTCGAATAAAGATAGTATCAATTTTCATTAATTTTGCTAGTTGTCCATCAGAAAAACCATATCTTTTAGCTCTTTCTAACCAATATTTTTTTTCTGTGTCAACAGATTCTAACAAGGCAATATCTTGAAGCTGACGTTCAAGATCAACAATATTTTTCAATTTATAGAGAAACCATTTATCTACTCTCGATAAACGATAAATTTCATCTATAGAAATACCTTTTTTTATCGCTTCGGCTAATCTAAAAACTCTTAAATCAGTAGGGTTTCTTAATGCGTACCTCAACTCATGAATATCTTTAATAGGAGTTAGATCGTTTGCTACTAAACCTTTCATTCCAATATCTAGCATTCTGATAGCTTTTTGAAGAACCTCTTCAAAAGTTCTTCCAATTGCCATTACTTCGCCTACACTTTTCATTTGAGAGCCAATTTTCCGATCAACTTTCTGGAATTTTGTCAAATCCCATCTTGGTATTTTTAAAACCAAATAATCTAAAGCAGGTTCAAAACAAGCTGTTGTAATTCCTGTAATTTTATTCTTAAGTTCAGCTAAGGTATATCCTAATGCTAATTTAGCTGCAATATAGGCTAAAGGATAACCAGTAGCTTTTGAAGCAAGAGCGGAAGATCTAGAGAGACGAGCATTAACTTCAATTACTCTGAATTCTTTTGAAAAGGGATGCAAAGCATATTGAATATTGCATTCTCCTATAATGCCAAGACTTCTAATAACCCTAATAGATGCCGAACGCAACATATGGTATTCTTCATTGGTTAAAGTTTGACTGGGAGCAACAACAATACTTTCACCAGTGTGAATTCCGACAGGATCAAAATTCTCCATGTTACAGTTTATAAAACAATTATCTTTTGAATCTCGTACTACCTCATATTCTACTTCTTTCCATCCCCAGACACTCTCTTCGATGAGGATTTGACTAATTCTCGATTGAGCTAATCCTTTTTTTGCCATTCTCTCAAAATCTTTCATGTTATCAACTATTCCAGAACCCCTTCCTCCTAAAGTATAGGCTACTCTTATCATTAAAGGAAAACCGAATTCTTCCGCTACTTTGATTGCTGTTTTATAAGAGGTTACCGCTTTGCTTCGGCATACTTTTGCATTAGCTTGTTCCATTGCCTGAACGAATAGATCTCGGTCTTCGGTAGCCTCTATTGCTTTTATTGGAGTTCCAAGTACTCTAATATTATACTTATCTAAGATTCCAAGTTCATTTAGCTCTACTCCTACATTTAAAGCTGTTTGTCCACCAAAAGCTAATAAGATGCCATCAGGTTTTTCCTTTTTAATAACTTCTTCTACATAATAAACATTTATAGGTAATAAGTACACTCTATCTGACAATTGAGGATCTGTTTGAATCGTTGCGATATTTGGATTAATTAAAATTGTTTCTATACCTTCTTCCTTCAATGCCTTTAATACTTGACTTCCTGAATAGTCAAATTCTCCAGCCTGACCTATACGGATTCCCCCAGAACCTAAAACTAGAGCTTTTTTGATGGTGGTATCTAAGGGCATAATATTATAACTCCATCATCTGAATGAATTTGTCAAATAAATAGAGAGAATCTAAAGGGCCCGGAGACGCTTCAGGGTGAAATTGAACAGCAAATACTGTTTTACTTTCATGAATCAATCCTTCATTTGAATTATCATCAATATTTCTTAGAAATTCTTTAAAACCACCATTTTCAAATCCTCTAACACAAAATCCATGATTTTGAGATGTAATATAACATTGTTGGGTGTCAGTGTTTATTACAGTTTTGTTGCCTCCTCTATGGCCATATTTTAATTTATAAGAAGATCCACCTGCAGCTAATCCAATAATTTGATTACCTAGACAAATACCCATTGTTGGAATGTTATTTTCGATCAATTTTCGTGTAGTGTGAATAGCGTTTTTATAGATAGCAGGATCACCTGGTCCGTTTGAAATAAAAACTCCATTAGGATTAAAGTTTATAATTTTTTCATAATCGAAATTATATGGTACAACTATTACTTCAAGTCCTCGTTTTACAAAGTTTCTGAGGATATTTAGTTTTACTCCCATATCTAAAACCACAATTTTCCCTATTGGATCCGTTGGTTTATAATTAATAACTTCTTTAGTAGAAACTTCGCTTGCTAAATGTTTAAGATTAGGATCTGTTACTTTTTTAGCTTTTTCTTTCAGTTTATCAATATTTGGTATTTCTCCGGGATTGAAAACAGCAAGAAGTCCTAACTGAACTCCTTCTTCTCGTAAAATTTTAGTTATTGCCCTTGTATCAATCCATTCGATTCCAGGAACATCTTCCTCAAGTAGAAATTCATTTAGAGTTTTAACACTTTCATAATGACTTGGATTTCTGCAGCATTCATTTACAACAAATCCACTAACCTTAATGGAACTTGACTCAAAGAATTTGATTATTCCCCATTCATCCTTTTCCCAAGCAGGTACTCCATAGTTTCCTACAAGTGGATGAGTCATAACCACAATTTGACCCTTATATGATGGATCTGTTAAGGTTTCATTATATCCTGCCCCAGTAATGGTAGTAAAAACTAATTCTCCTCCAACTATTTTTGTCGCTCCAAAACCAATTCCTTGGAAGTAGCGACCATCTTGAAGCATTAAAATTGCAGGTCTTTCATTCTTATAAAGCATTTAATTAGCGTGAATATATTCTTTTAATTTCTTAAAATAAAGATTACTATTAATTTTTTATAAGATTATTTATTAATGAGTTAAAAGACAGCTAATGATTTTATAAAATAAAGTCAAAATTAAATAAAAGGTGATTAAAATAATGGTGGAAAAAAAAGAATATGAGCATATAGAAACTGAAAAAATTGCAGAACATAACTATGCAATAATCTCAATATGTCGCCCTGATAAACTTAATGCACTTCAAAATCAAACTTTGAGAGAAATTGCTGAAGCTTTAGAGTCTATGGAAGTTGACCAAAATATAAGATGTGTTGTTTTACGAGGAACAAAACAATTTACCAAGAAACCAGCTTTTTCTGCGGGAGCTGATTTGGCTTCGAGAGGAGGTTCTAAGCTTGATCCCGATAATTTAAGGCACCAGAGTCATGCTATGTATATAAGACATAAATACTATAATTTAATTGAAGAATTTCCAAAACCTCTTATAGCTGCCATAGATGGATATGCTTTAGGTGGAGGTTTCGAATTAGTTCTAGTTTGTGATATCTCAATTGCTTCTAAACGTTCAACATTTGGTTTTCCTGAAATTCAGCGTGGTATATTTCCTGCTAATGGTGGAACTCAACGATTGGTAAGAAATCTTGGTAAAATGAGAGCAAAAAGATTAATGTTTTTTGGTGAACATTATACTGCTGAACAAATGTTTGAATGGGGAGTTATTTCTTACATTGTTGATGATGATAAGTTTGAAGATTTTGTGCACGAAAAAGCATCATGGTTAGGGAATGCTGCAACAAATAGTTTATTTTTAATTAAAAAAAGTATTGACTATGGAACTCAAACGCCTCTAAATATAGGATTGCAATTTGAGCAAATGGGTTATGCTATCAACACTCGAAGTAAAGATGTTGCTGAAGGAGTTAACGCATTCTTAGAAAAGAGAAAACCCAACTTTCAAGGTAAATAAAAAATATTTACTCTTTTTTTTTATAAAAAGATTTATTTTATTTCAGTTTTGGTTTGAAAACAACTGAAGGTTTTGTTCTTTCAGAATATATAAAATTATCCGCTTCTTTGATATTACTATATCTACCTATGAGATCATCAAGTTTTCCAGCATCTATCGCTCGTGTACGGCATGCTTCTACACATATAGGTAATTTATTATCTAGGAATCGATCTATACAATAATTACATTTAGTCATCTTAGCTCCTTCTTCTGGACCAAATTGAGGAGAATTATAAGGACATGCTTTAAGGCATTTAATATCACATTTAATATTACCTAAACATTTATCGCTATCGACAAGCACAATTCCATCATCTGTTTTTATAATTGCTTCAGCAGGGCAAACTGGAATACATACAGGATCTTCACAATGAAAGCAAGGATTAATTCGATAACTGACAAATACATCTGGAAATTTTCCAGTTTCATTATACTCTATTCTCATCCATTGAGTGGGACCAGCTGGAATATCATGCCAATCTTTGCAAGCTACTACGCAAGCAGAACAACCGATACAGCGGGTTTGATCAAAATAAAATCCAACTTGAATTTTAAGCACCTCCTTCAAATTTTTCAATATTTACAAGACAAGAATTCAATGCTGAAGCACCACCAGGAGAATATGCATCTTTAGTAAGTGTATTTACACATCCCCCTCTATCTATACCATTTTCATCTGGATTATACCATGCTCCTTCGAAAATGCTAATTACTCCTGGTATTATCCTTTCGGTTAACCATGCTTTGATAGTAAGCTTACCGCGATCATTATATACTAATACTTCATCCCCATCTTTTATATTTCTAGGTTCAGCATCAATAGGATTTATCCATGCTACGTGCGGATCTACTTCTTTAAGCCATTCAAGCAAAAACATTTCAGAGTGAACACGGCTTTTCGGATGAGGTGAAAGTAATTGCAATGGATACTTTTTACTTAAGGAATCATACCTTCCTTCCCAGCGTTCCATGTATTTGGGAATCGGAGGATTTTCAGAATCATTGAGATCAGCTATTCTTTGAGAAAAGATTTCGATCTTACCTGATGGTGTTTTAAATGGTTTATTTTCAATATCTTCAATCTGTTCCTTGAACGCAACGTAAGGTTCTTCAAGTTCAAGCCTATGAATTCCCTTTTCTCTAAATTCATCGATTTTACGAATATTTTTTCTCGTATCTTCACGTAGTTTTATTAAAAATTTCAAAGCTTTATTTTCATCTGGATTTTTTTCAAACTCTTCTATTTCAAGTTTATCAGCTAATTCTTCAGCAATTCTCAGATCAGATTTACATTCTCCAATAGGTTCAATTGCTTGGTTTGCAAATGTGAAATATGGTCCAGAAGGCCAAGGTCTCATTAAATCACTTTTCTCAGCAATACTAGTTACAGGAAGAATTATATCCGCATATTTAGCTGTTGGTGTGAGCCATAGATCAGCTATAACCATATAATCAAGCTTTTTTAAGGCTTCTGCAGATTTATTAGCATTTCCAAGTTGGTTTAAAAAGTTATTATTCACAAACCATGCAAATTTGACATCAAAAGGATATCCCCCCTCTTTACCTTTTAATATAGCATCAAATATCTTATTAGTATGGCATCTTGCCTGAAATCTAAGTTGTAAATTTAAAGACCCTCGAACCGATTTCAAACCTGTTTCAACGGGATTCCTATAAGGGGGAGGTATTCTAGAAGCAAAAAACATATGACCAAAAGGAATTCCCATTAATCCCCCTGCAGCACTTCCTCCGTGTTTACCAAGATTTCCAGTCATAGCAGTTAAAGTCATAGCACACCGATTATATAATTCTCCAACAGCACTTCTTGCTGGACCCTGACAATCCATCAGAGCTGATGGTTTTGTCGTAGCATACTCACGAGCAAGACTAATAATTGTTTCTGCGGGTATAGAAGTAATCTTTTCCGCCCATTCAGGTGTTTTAGGTATTCCATCTTCTTTGCCTATAACATATTCTTTGAATTTCTCAAATCCCACCGTATATTTATCTAAAAATTCTTGATCTTGAAGATTTTCATCAATCATTACATAAGCCATAGCAACCATCATGGCTGTATCAGTTCCAGGGATAATAGGAATCCATTGATCTGCCAAAACCACAGCAGAATCAGTGTATCTAGGATCAATTGATATTATTTTTATTCCCTTCTCTTTAGCTTTAATTAAATTAAATATTGTATCTGTACCAGAGATCATCCGAGCAGGATCCCATCCCCACATAAGAATTAATTTAGAATTTAATAAATCTGTGCGACTATGCCCAACAAAAGGAGAAGTGTATTGAGTTTGGGTTGCATAGACTGCTCCTTCAGATGAAACATTACCATAATGAGTCGAATATCCTCCAAAATGAGTCAATAATCTCATCATCGCAAACATTCCATCATGATAAGCTCCTTGATACGCTCCACCGGTTACTAAAAAAATGCTGGAATTTCCATACTTTTCTTTAACTTCTTTAAGTTTTTCAGCGATCTCAGTTAATGCTTCATCCCATGAAATACGTTTAAACTTTCCAGATCCCTTTGGACCATCTTTTTTTAATGGATACTTTAAACGTTTTGGATGATAAACATATTGTCTAAGAGCTCTGCATCTTAAACAGGTTCTAAGTTGTTCATCCTTCTTTTCATAATCATCTCCTTCTATTCGGATGATTTTGCCATTCTTAACGTGTAATCTAAGCGGACATCGTCCCCCACAATCAAAAGCAGAACAAGTGCGAATAATTCTAACACCCTTTTCCTCAAGATTATTTTCTTGATTTTCCATTAGGATCTTCTCATATATGACTAATTTATTTGTAATATTTTTAGATGTTTTAGTTATTAAATTTTTAAGTTTACGCCCTTAATTATTATTGTTATTAAAAAAGAGGAATAATTAACTATATTTTATTCAAATTAAAATAAAAATAAAATTAAAAGTAATTATTCAATTTCTAAAATATTTTTTACAAGTTTCTTCTTTTCATCTAAATTGCTCTGGCGTGAGATCATGATTCTCTGAGCTTGAGGTGAACCTGCACCATGCATAGATTCGGTTCTATAGCTTACTGAAGCTACACCCATAGTTAGATTTTCTATAAAACGCAATACTTTATAACGATCTTCTGTACAGACTCCTTCACATGTGGATAAATACTTTTCGATTAGTGGCCCTACTTCCTCTGAATTCATATCAGCTTCAGAGGGCATCGTACAAATAATCCCTCCCGCAAGATCCTCAGCTAATCTCCCAATCTCATAAGGAAATCGCGTAACGTTCTGTTTACATACATTAGCTAATAACATATCCATCTCATAATTTCCTGCTTCTCTTTGGAAGCCTAAGGAACTACAAGCAATACCACAGCTATATAAAGTTTCATTGAGGTGGGTCATCTCAACAAGTTTATCTCTCACATGAGATGCTTTTTCTGTGCCATTATATTCTGAGATTAGAGCTGTGGCTCCAATAAGTACATCTCCAACTCCAACTTTACAACCTCCATAGGATTGACGATGAAATCCTGCAAAGCGATTCACTAACTCTCCTGAGAATTCTATTTCACCTTTCATAAAGATATTCTTATTAGGGATAAAAACATTATCAAAGACTACAAATATTTCTTGACCACCGAACTTAAAATTTCCTATATCTAATTTACCTTCTTCAATTTTTCGAGTATCACAGGATTGCCTGCCATATATTAAGGTAATACCTGCAGTATTAGTATCAATTCCAAAACTTACTGCATATTCTTCTTCACCAGGTCTTAATGCAAGAGTGGGCATAATGATTGCCTTATGAGAATTGAGAAATCCTGTTTGATGAATTTTGGCACCTCGAACTACAATACCATCGTCCTTTTCTTCAACAATATGAAGATATGCATCGGGATCGGGTTGATCTTTTGGTCTTTTGCTTCGGTCTCCCTTAGTATCTGTCATTGCGCCATCAACCATCAAATCATTTAATTGAACATCGATCCAATAATTCTTAAATTGATTGTGATAATCAGTATCGTATTTTTTATCAATTTCATAAGTTATACTATATAATGCGTTAGCAGCATCAAAACCTACACACCTCTGAAAGCAACACGCGGTATGTTGTCCCAACAATCTTTGCATTTTTACTTTTTTAACTAAATCATCATTAGATTGATGAATATGAGTAAACCGATTTATTATTTCGCCAGTTAAATGCGACTTTGCGGTCATAATGTCTTTATATTCCTCTTTCTGAGCTAATTCATATATCTTCATAACAGTATTGATTGAAGGTTTAATAATTGGATGATTCCAAAATTCTGTAACTTTCTCACCGAATAAGTATAAATTTACAGGACGTTTTATGCTTTCAAAATATTCTTCAGGAGTTTTTAACGGCATTTTTATTCAACAATATCAATTAATTTTTAACAATTTAATAGAAAGAGTTATAGCTATTAAAAATAACTTCAATAGCAAATAAGTTAGAATATTTAATAAAAAGTAAGTTATTTACTTTTGGAGTTAAGACAAGCCTTAATAAAATCTACATAAACCGGAGAAGGCTTATACGGTCGAGATTTAAATTCTGGGTGGAATTGTGTTCCAACCATCCAATGATCTTTTCTATTTAATTCAATACTATTTATTATCTTACCTGTTTCATCTCTGCTAGAAATTAAGATACCCTTTTGTTTTGCTTCTTCGGTTATAAATCGTTCTTGAATATGATAACGATGTCTAAACCTTTCTTTTATTTCTTTTTGCTTATAAGCCTCGAATAATTTAGTATTTTCTTCTATCAGGATAGTTTGTGCTCCTAATCTCATCGTACCTCCTTTTTCTTTTACTGCTTTTTGCGCCTCTAATAAATCTACCACAGGATATGGTGTTTTTGGGTCAATTTCGGCTGAATTGGCTCCTTTCAAACCCAAATACTTCCTACAAAATGCTGCAAAAAATAGTTGAGCACCAAAACAAATTCCTAAGAATGGTATTTTTTTCTCCATTGCATATTCCGCTGATTTAATCATACCCTCAACTGCTCTTTCTCCAAAACCGGGTGTTAATAATATACCATCACAATCTCCCAATTCTTGTTCTATATTAGTGTCTTCTGTTATATTTATCATTTTCAATTCAATTTTGCATCCTTGGTGAGCTCCAGCGTGTATTAAAGCAGTATTTATTGAAATATATGAATCTGAGATGTTGAAATATTTACCTGGCATACCAATTTTTAAAATTTTATCAGCTTTTTTATATAAATCAACCATTTTTACCCATTCAGAATAATTTGTAACCTCACTATATGATACCAATTTCGCCTTTAAATCAATCAATTCACATATTATATCTCCTAATCCTTGCTTCTCAAATAAAATTGGTAATTCATAAACAACTTCTAAATCAGGATTAGAAATCACTGCAGTGCTAGGAACATTAGAATATAACGAAATTTTTCTTTTTATATCTGAATCTAATGGTTTTCCACTTCTCCCTATTATGATATCTGGTTGTAATCCCAGACTTTGAAGCATTTTAACAGAATGTTGAGTTGGTTTTGATTTTTGTTGACCCACTGCTTTTGAATATGGAACGAGTGTAACATGGACAAATGCAGTATTTTTAGGATGTTCTAATTTAATTTGGCGAAAAGCTTCTAAAAAAATACTAGATTCTAAATCTCCTACAGTTCCTCCGCATTCAATTAAAAGTACATCCAACTCTTCTTTTTCGGATATTTCAAACAACCTATTTTTTATGATATCTGTAACATGAGGTATTAATTGGACAGTTTTGCCAAGGAACTTGCCTTTTCTTTCACTTAGGATTGTAGAAAGATAAATCTGACCAGAAGTTATGTTATGAGAAGGATGCACTTCAATACCAAGAAATCGAGAATAAGTCCCGAAATCTTGATCGATTTCTGAGATTCTATAACTTCTTTCATCTGATTCAAATACAGGTTTAAATTCCCAAACATCTTCAGTTATAAAGCATTCGCCATGTTCCACCGGATTAAGTGTTCCAGGATCTACGTTAAGATATGGATCAATTTTCACTACAGATACTTTAAATCCGCGAAATTGAAGAACTTTTCCGATGCTAGCTGTCACTACACCTTTTCCTATCCCGCTCATTACACCTCCGGTTACGAATACCATCTTAGCATCCACATTTAAAGATTTTTCTGCATTCCTGTTATTCATCTAAATCAATTCAAACTTTAATTATCCATATATAAAATTCAAATTAAAAATATTAAATATAAACCACATTTAATAAGAATTTCGAGATTATTATAAAACCAATAAATGATATGTTTAGGTTATAAATAGACTTTTTGATGAAAAATTTGGATCTGATGTTATATTAAGTCCTAATCGTCTCAAGCCAGCTTCATCTCCTGGAGTTGGTATGTGCGTTGAATGCATTTCGCAACCATTAAGCTCTTTTAGTTTTTCTATAGCAACTTTAGCAGAATGATTGAAATCAGCACTTATACTTAAGGCAATAAGAGTTTCTTCAAGATTAAGACTCAATCGCTTAGAGTTGAAAATCTCAGATTTTAAAAAACCTATAGATTTCAAAATGTTAGGAGAAAGAAGATGTATATTTTTAGGAATACCAGCTAATTCTTTGATGGCATTTAAAATTAAAGCGGAAGCAGCATGCATTAGTGGAGAGTTACTACCAGTTATTATTTTTCCATCCATTAATTCTAATGCTGCTCCAGCAAAAACACCTTCATTCCCTTTACCTTTCCTTTTAGCATCTATAGACGCTTGTCGAGCTTCTTTTACCACCTTACGATCTAAAACTGTGAGATTCAATTCTTTCATTAAAAGTTCAGATCTTTGTACAGTATTTTTATCAGAAACACCCAATACATATTCACAACTATATCGTAAATATCTTCTGATTAATTCCTGTTTCGCTGCCTGTTGTACTAAATCATCGTTTATTATAGCAAAACCTGCTTTATTAACACCCATATCTGTTGGTGAATTATATATCAACTTACCGTTCATGATCCTTTGCATAATTTTCTTAACCACCGGAAAGATCTCTATGTCTCTGTTATAATTTACTGCTGTTATATTATATGCTTCAAGATGAAAAGGATCCACTTGATTGAAATCTCCCAGATCAGCAGTAGCTGATTCATATGCCATATTTACAGGATGTTTTAATGGCAAATTCCAGATTGGAAAGGTTTCAAATTTTGCATAACCCGCTTCGATTCCTTTTACATACTCATGATAAATTTGAGAAAGGCAAGTTGCTAGCTTCCCACTACCAGGTCCAGGCGCAGTGACAATGACTATAGGCTTAGATGTTTGAATATAAGGATTTGCACCATAACCTTCTTCACTGATGATAACATCAATATTAGTCGGATATCCTTTAATAGGATTATGCGTATACACTCTAATATTGCGACGTTCCAATTTATTCATAAACTGTTTTACTACTTGCTGTCCATCATAACGTGTCACTACTATTGCACATACATCAATTCCCCCTTCTCGTATATCATCGATTAATTTCATTGCATTTGTGTCATAAGTTATACCAAAATCTGCGCGAATTTTCCTTCTTTCTATATCTCCAGAATAGATACAAATTATCACTTCGATTTTATCTTTAAGAACCTTTAAAAGCTTCATTTTCACATTTGGGTCGAATCCTGGAAGAACTCTTGAAGCATGATAATCATACACCAGTTTACCTCCAAATTCAAGGTATAATTTATTTCCAAATTGAGCTGCTCGATCTAAAATATTCTTAGATTGCTCCTTTAGGTACTTCTCGTTATCAAAACCAATATTATTAATAGTCATGCTTACTAATTTAACAAAATCACTTTCCTTTAAAAGTAGGATCTCTCTTTTGACCAAGTGCTTTTAATGATTCTCTAAAATCATGAGTTTTTAATAAATCCCTCAAGCCTTTATTTTCAAGATCTAATATGTTTGAAAAGATCTCCTTATAGTAATTATGCATAGTTTTTTTCATTAGCTTAATAGATAAACTAGGTCCTTTTGGAGGGATTAATCTTAATGCCTGTTCACGTGCAAATGGGATTAGCTCTTCTTTCGGCAAAACTTTATTTACTAATCCTAGCTCATAAGCTTTTTGAGCATTGATTTTTTCACCAAAATATGTCAATTCCTTTGCTTTTTGGAAGCCCACATACATTGGTAAGATAAAATGAGAAGCAAATTCAGCTATAACTGCACGTTTCACAAAATAGAAACCAATCCATGCGTTATCAGACATATAGATTAGATCTGCTCCTATTAATGGCATTGTAAAACCAGCTCCTACTGCTAAACCATTTATCGCTGCTATTACGGGTTTGGTGAAATTCCAAAATCGCATACTTAACCTTTTTTGTGCTATATCCTGTAGATCTATTTCATTAATGATCTCTTGGTCTACTTTAGTAAGTAGATTCATGTTAAAATATCCTCCCGATGAAAAGGACTCCCCTTTACCAGTTATAATTAATACTTTCGTAGTTTTATCTCGTTCCATATCATCAAGTATAGTGATTAATTCAAGAAAAGTTACAAATGACATTGCATTCTTTCTTTCAGGAATGTTCAATGTTGCAGTGCAAATTCCATTCTCTTCTTTTTCATAAATAACATCTTGAATATCTTCAATATTCATTATAAGCTCATTTCATTATCTATTTTATAAACATTAAGTATAATATATAGAGTTCAATTTTTTATCAATAATAATTTTTATTTTTGATTCAATTTATTTGCTAAAATGAAGATAGAATATGATTAAAAAAAAAA
Source organism: Candidatus Hodarchaeota archaeon (assembly GCA_048887165.1). GTDB lineage: Archaea > Asgardarchaeota > Lokiarchaeia > Sigyniarchaeales > SOKP01 > SOKP01. The sequence goes on from JBHLJZ010000025.1 coordinate 17,408, forward strand.
GAATTTTATTTCTATTAAATTGCTTTAAATAATTGTCTCAGGGCATAGCTCATCACATATTGTTGTACTTGCCGTGTACCACCACCGATTTCTTGAATTCTTGTTATTCCTAATAAATCCTGCATTAATGTGTTATCACAGACTCCAGCACCTCCCATAAGGTTAGCACACTCATAAGCCGTCCTTTCACATAATTTGGCACTAACTGATTTTAATTGAGCTGCTGTAGCTCCAAGGGCTAAATTAAACTCTTTAGGAAGAGTCCCATGCTCCCTCATTTTATTATCTATCATCTTAGTTACATTCAAAGTTGCTAAAGTTAGACTCATTGTTTCAGCCCATAAATCTGCTAAAGGAAAGCCGACCCCTTGATATTTTAAAATAACTTGATCAAATTGTTTTCTCATATTAGCATAAATGAAAGCATGTGTAATCGCATTCCATGATTCTGCAACATTTAGGCAAACAATGCCCAATCGTTCTAAATTTAATCCTTCAAATAAATGAGACCTTCCTTCTCCCGGTTTACCTAAAACACATTCAGTTGGTACTCGCAGATTTGTAAAAGTTTCTTTTCCAATGTGTATTCTAGGAGTCCAAGGAATATTAACTCTTTCTGCTTCCCAACCATCCCAACTAGTATCAATAAGGAATTGTCCCATAGTATTTCCATTATTTTTTTCAGTTACCGCATACAAGACAGCCCAATTTGCCTTTGGACCATTTGTTTGATAAATTTTTTGCCCGTTTATTAAGTAACTTCCATCTTCTTGTTCATCACAGGTGGTAAGCATATGTACCGCATCTGATCCCCTTTCCGGTTCTGTTATGCATATACATCCAAATTTCTCTCCCGTCACTAATTCTTTTAGAGCTCTTAATCGAATTTCTATGTTTTCATGATGAAGCATTAAAGGATTAATAGCTAAAACGCTTGCTCCCATACCCATTGTAAGTTGAGGATCAAAAAAGTCAGTAGCAAATGCTCTCATGAATTCAGTTGTCATTCCGTATGGCTCATAGTTTAACCCAAGATTTTCAAAATTACTTACTCGAGTTACTAATCCTTCTTTTCCAATTTCAGGAATCCATTCATAAAGATCTTCATTATGGGTGATGTTACGTTCTTTTTCAAAACGAACAAAAAATTTTTCAGTTTGTTTAAGGAAATCAAAATGTTCCTTATCTAAATAAGTCATGAGATTATAGTTCAAAAACTTATATCTATTCTTTAGTGAAAGTTTTTCGAGAATTTCGTCATTTATGCATTGAACATTTCCTTTTTTATCTACCATTTGATTTAACTCCTCTCTTTTTTAAAAACTTAATTTTTATGGTTACAGTATTAATTAGATTTCTTAATATAGTTTTTTAAATATTAAATATAAAAAAAATAATTAAAGAAAGAATTTAAAAAAAAATGAGATTATTATTTATTCTTCTTCTCTAAGAGCTCGTTTTAGAACTTTACCTACGGTTGTTAGAGGAAGTGTTTCTCTAAATTCCCATTGTTTAGGGTTCTCATATTTTGATAAATGTTCTGCAGCATATTTCTTTAGATTCTCTTTTACAGTTTCAGTCGGTTCTACTCCTTCTTTTAATTGAACAACAGCTTTTACAATTTCACTACCAGGACGATCTGGGTCTTTTAAACCAATAATTGCTATCATTTCTATATCTGGATGTTTTGTTAAAATATCTTCCACATGAACGCTATATACTTTATAACCACTTACAATTAACATATCCTTTGTTCGGTCAACAATTGTTATAAATCCATCTTCATCCATAATTCCTACATCACCGGTATGGAACCATCCATCTATAATTGTCTCTGCATTTGCATCCGGTTTATTATAATATCCTCTTGTAACTTGAGGACCTCTACATATTATTTCCCCTGGTTTGCCAAGTTCTACTTGTTCTCCAGTTTCCACATCAACAAGTCTTATTTCCGTATCTGGTACAGGTAAGCCTACAGTACCGATTTTTTTTTTACCATAATAAGGATTCATTGTAAGGATTGGTGAAGTTTCTGTCATACCATATACTTCTAAAACTTTATTTTTAGCATTCATTGATTCCTCAAAATCATTAATTGCTTCTGCAGGGAAAGGTGCTGCTCCAGAAACGTAAATATCAATGTTTTCTAATGTAGATTTAGGAATTTCCTTAGCTTTAGGATTATTTTTAATAGCAAGATATAATGTTGGCACATTTACCAATATTTTTGGATTTTTTTCTTTCGCTTCCTTTATTAAATGGTCCGTATCTCTAGGATTAGCTACTAATATTTGGCCAGCAGATATTGATAAAGTGATCATACTCATCGCTAATCCCGCTAAATGGAATAGTGGAAAAGCAGATAAGTTTACCTCTACCTCTTCCACTTTCTGTTTATCTAACCAATTCGAAACCTGAGTCATGTTTGAGGCAATATTATAATGAGTGAGTTCAGTACCTTTAGGAAGGCCTGTTGTACCACCAGTATATTGAAGCAGTGCTAAATCCTTATCTGGATTAATTGTGACTTCTTTCAAATCTTTTTCAGTTTCCATGACATCTTGAAAATCTAAGACATTTTTTCCTTCAAATGGTTCTACTTTTCCTTTAGGAATTTTACCTAAAAGTTTACCTAAACCTATAATAATTTTAGAAAGAGCCATATAATCTGATATATTTGTAGTAATTACTGTGTTTAATTTTGGCACCTTATCCAGAACTTGAAATAATATCTTTTCATAAAAAGCATCCAATGTTACAAAAAACTTAGCTTCACTGTCATTTATCTGATATGCGATTTCTGTTGGACTCATTAGAGGAGAACAGCCAGAGGCAACACCCCCCGCTAATAATGTCCCAAAATGAGCAATTAGGTACTGAGGACAATTTGGTAGATTTATTGCTACACGATCTCCTTTATTTAAACCATTCTTTTGTAAAAAAGTAGCGAATCGATGTACTTTATCTCTAAGTTCTTTAAATAACATCTCTTTTTTCATAAAATAACATGCTATTCGCTCTGGAAATTTAGCCATGGCATCATCAAATAATTGACCTAAACTTTCCTTTGGATATTCTAAACTTGGTTTAACATGCTTATCATAAGATTTTATCCATATTTTCGCATCATATGGCGATTGTTCTGTTTGCATAACTATTACCTTTTTCATTAAAAAATGGAATTTTTTTTTATCAAATTGATAAGTATCATTATATTTATTTTGAGAATTTATAAAATTTTTCAAAATTTTTTCAGAGAATAATAAAATACACTAGGAATTTTGCTATTAAGGTTCTAGATCAAAGCATTTATTTATAAGTTAAAAAGTCTAAAAAATCTTATATCCTTACACCCTAAAATAAGATCAATTTGTTTCTTATAAAATAGAGATGAAAGAACAAAAATTGAAGTTATTTTCATTAGCAAAGATTATAACGCGTGAGATTTTAATTCAGGAAGAAATTCAATATTCAGATTTATATAGATCAAAGTTTTTTGAAAACATCAAAAAAAGTCAAAGATTTATTAGAAATAAAATTCTTGCCACTAAAATTTTTGGAGCAATTATCTTTGGTGTTCTACCTATCATTCCCTTAGTCACTTACTTGCAAATTATTCATTATCTTGATAATAATATAATACCAATCGATATCGTTATATTTGGAGGAGGGATTATCTTTAGTATATTCTTTCTTGTCCAATTCTTCAACTTTTTCTTATTAGCTATGATAAATACTACAATGATAATGTCTGGAAAAATCTTTGAGTGGTATGAATCATTACCAATAACAAGAGATACATTAAAGCGATTAGTTTTTTTAACAATCTTCCGAAGTCTAGATCTTCCAATTTTGGTCATTATTTTTGCATTTCCAATAACGATGTTTATTGGAACATTAGATATTTTAATCCTAGTAATTTGTGGATCTATATCTTTGCTTAATTTTCTTTTTTCGTTCTTAATCTTAGTAGTTTTTGGAGAAAGAATCAATAGAATTATGGATATTAATGAAGCTAATTCTAAAAAAACATTTTTCATCAGAATCTTTAATCTTTTCAGTTATGTACTTATTGTAGTAAGTAGTGTGTACTTAATACAATGGGCTTCTGAATCGATCGGCACCTTTTTTAGTTTATTTGCTAATCAGGAAAATACAGCCTTCATAAATTTAATATTGAGTATTATTCCCTATCCACTTAATCCTGGTTATTTTATAGCGTTATTTATTACTCCGAACCAGGTTTCTTTAAATTTATGGATATCCATATCTATTGGATTGATTATTTTTATTACACTAACTTGGGGGATTTATAAACAATCTTTAAAATCTCTCGATCATGCAACCATTTCAAAATTTAAGCCAATTAAAAGAAAAGTTCTTTTAGATAAAGATAACTTTTCAGTCAAAATTAAGAGAAAAAAACCTGTAGGTGCATTTTTAAAAAAAGACCTAATAATCGCTTCAAGAGATTTAAAATCATTCATGTCAATTGTAATGCCAATATTTCTTTCATTTATATTTGTATTTACTTACGATATTAGCAATAAAGAATTAATTTTAAATTGGTTTGTTCTTGTAGGATTTAATATTATAATTACAGGAATTACTGTAAATGGCATATTAAAAATAGAAGAACCATCTGAAACAATTAAAGCATCTTTACCTATTGTTCAACGCCATCAAGCGAAAGCTAAATTGATACTTATTTTTGGAGTATATATTGTTGCTTTAATATCACCTCTAATTTTGTATATTAATAATACAGATTTTAATGAGTTCTTGATAATAACCTTATTAACTTTCCCAATAGCAGTGATATTCTTACTTATTATGTTTATAATGAGAATTCGATTCTTTAGTAAATTGAGGAATTTCTATATAGTCGAAGAAATTAATCCTCAAAATAAATTTATCAAATGGGCTATAATTTTCGCTTCAGTTTTATTGATCTATATTGTAATTTTTCAAATTATGTTTCAAATTTATATAACAGAAGGGTTACCAAATAGTATATTTCTTTTAATGATTTTCGTTATTATCAGTTTTATAATAACCATATTAACTTTCAATAACTTATTTCCAATTATTAGATTGAATAAAAAACCAATGAAAGTAGAGATCTTAAAGGAGAGTAAAGTTAGAACTCAATCAAGAGGATTTGCATATCATCCGTGGATATCAACCATTTGTTTAATAATATTATACTTCATTTTCCTATACATAACAGGATTTATCCCATTACCTTCAAGTCCTTTGATTACTCAACCAATTACTATTACTCCAGTCAGCTATATAATTCAATTATTTTTTTATGTAATCATCAAAAATGTCATTCATGCGCTCTTATGGGTTGTAATTGTCCCCACGTTAATGAAATTACCCTATGGAAAAACTACAACTTCTAGATATTTTACAGATATTGGATTAGGTTTTATGAAGCAAATAAGTAAAAGATTTGTATTAGGTATAATGGCAGGAATTTTAATTGTTTCAGGATTCTGTTATAGTTATTTGATGCTGATTCCTGAAGCAGATTTATTAACAATTTTTGAACCAAGTATAATTATATTTTCCCTATATTTTGGCTTTATTTTATGGCATGAAATACTTTTCCGTGGAGTTTTATTAAAGATATTTTTAAGAAGATATAAATTTAGAATAGCTCTCTTTTTAAATGCTTTACTATATTCCTTAATCGTTAATGTTCCATTTCTTTTTGAAATTTTCGACAATTTTTTACAAGTTTTTCTCTCTATTATTATCAGCTTTATTACAGGCTTGTTATTTGCTTACATTTGCGCTAAAGCTAACAGCCTTATTCCAAGTATTATCGCCAATTTGATTTTAATGTATTTTAATTTTCCAATTTATTGGATTTTTATGATATTTGAACCTTCAATTTATTTAATTTAATCTTGAACCTTAATTAAAAGACTTTCGTTTTGAAGGCTTAGAAAAAAAGAAAAATTTTATACTAAAATGCGATCTCCTTTTGAAAGTAATGATTTGATTTAATCAATTCATAGCATTAATGATTTTTTATTTCCTGCTCAAAGAAAATGGAATAATCGAAAAAATTTCTATATAAAATTATTCAAAAATAGGAAAAATAAAAAGATAAATAAAATTTAACCTATTTTAACTAAAATTTTAATATCTTCATGCATTTGTTCAGCTAAACTCTCAAAAGCTTTAGGCACGTCATCTAAATCTATGATTTCAGTGATTAAAGGTTTTACATCCACTTTCTTCTGTTCTATTAGATCTATTGCAGTCTTAAATGTATCTTGATTATAACCAAAAATGCCTCTTAATGTGATATTTTTAACAGCAATACCATAAAAATTTTTTAAAATGCCGATATCAGGATCCATTCCAACCATTGTGATATGACCACCTCTTCGTGCTAATTCTATCGAAGTACTAATGGTATTATTTATTCCTACGCAATCAAAGACATGAGGTGGCCCAATTTTCTCAGTAAACTTCTGTATCTTTTTCGAATTTTGAGGATTAAATGCTTTAGTAGCTCCTAATTTTAACGCTAATTTTTGCTTAGATTCTACAGGATCTAAAACAAAAATATTACTGGCTCCAGCTGCTTTTAATGCTAAAACTGTCATCAAACCTATAGTTCCAGCTCCAAAAATTGCGGCACTTTCTCCTAATCTAATCCCAGATTGTTGAACTGAGTATATACCTACTGCTAACGGCTCGATAAGAGCACCTTCCTCCAATGATATTGAATCAGGTAAAATATGAATTCGCTCGTGATTCACATTAAAAAATTCTACCATAGCACCATGAGTGAGGGTTCCTATAGCTCTAGGAGCGAATTTACATTTGTTCTCTTGGTTTCGATTACACCAAAAACAATCATAACAGGGGAGATTTGGATTTATTGTAACTTTGTCACCGACCTTTAAGTTCTTTACACCTTCACCTACTTCATTAATAATTCCAGATACTTCGTGTCCTATTACTATTCCTGAACCATACATCCCTGATTTTTTAAAAGATTCTACATCCGAACCGCAAATACCACAATATTTGATTTCAATTAACACTTCCTCAGGTTTAATACTAGGTTTTGGTAAATCGTCTCTTACAACGATTTTTCCAACACCCTCATAAATTACACCTTTCATAGTTTTTACCATGAATTTTAATTATTTTTTGAGGTTATTAGAGTATCCCCATACTTCCCATAAGTTTAGTGGTATCGGGTGTATCAAATCCTATTTTTATGTCTAGCACAGCAGGTTTCCCAGAATTCTTTGCTCTTTCAAATGCAGGTTTTATTTCATTAGGTTCAGTTATAACTTCTCCATAACAACCAAAACCTTCTGCACATTTGGCATAATCAAAAGGTGGTAAGTCAACATCTATATAACGCTTTCCCATAAATAACTTCTGTCCTGATTTGATCATACCCCATGCATCATTATTAGCTACAACATAAATTAGATTATTTAAACCCAATCGAACAGCAGTCTCTAAATCCTGAATATTAATCATGAAAGCTCCATCTCCTGCTATAGCTACTACTTGTTTATCGGGCTTGGCTAACTTGGCTCCAATTCCATATGGAACAGCAGTACCCAATTGTCCCATTCCCACAGCATTAAGTGTAGAAAGAGGTAAGCGCACTTTATACCAATCTATTTGCTCAACAGTTGAAACTGCAATGTCTCCACCATCAATTATAAGGATAGCATCATTATCAATAGATTCTAAAATATCTTTTATCATCCTTTTTGGCATTATTGGAGTCTTATCTTTTGATACTTTGTTATTTATTTTATTTATAGTATTATTACGCATTTGAACAAGATCTTCTAACCAATTACTTCTCTCAACTCTATCCGTCTTTTTTACTTCATTTAGAAGCTGAGTTAAAAATTGTTTACAATCCCCGACTATACCTAAAGTAATTGGTTTTGCACGACCGATTACAGATGAATCAATATCAACTTGTATTACTTCTTGAGTATTCTTCCAAAATGGTTCTTCTCCGTGTGCCAAAGTATAAGAAAATTTGCATCCCAGTGCTATTATTACATCCGCTTCTGGTGCTGCTTTTAAGCCAGCACCTGCAACAGCAGCTCCCATCAGACAATTTGATTCATTTGTAATAGTTCCTATACCCATAACCGTGGTTATAACTGGAATTTGTAAATACTCAGCAAATTCTCGTAATTGATTCCAAGCTTCTGCTCTAGCAACCCCACCCCCAGATAAAATTAAAGGCTTTTTTGCTTTTAAAATGAGATTTAATGCTCTTTTTATTAATTCATGACTAATTGCTGGTTTTTCAATAGCACGATATCTCTCAACATCATAAATAGGAACTGATTCTTCTTCGCATTCAGCTAAAAATGCGTCTTCGAAAATTTCTAATAAGACTGGTCTTGGTCTTCCTCCAATCGCTTCTCGAAATACTTTATGAACAGCATCAGGAATTTCTTCGATTTTCCTTATACTCTTTTGGTACTTCGTAATTGGTTTATACATTGTTATTTGATCAAGATTACCTTGTAAAGTGAATGAATCTTGGAATTTGGAATTAACTTGAGGGACTATTGTAATAACAGAGATGTTGTCTGCCCACGCAGCACCTATTCCTGTTATTAAATTCAATGCTCCAGGACCGACTGTTCCGAAACATATCCCAGGAGTATTCGTAACTCTAGCCCAAGCATCAGCAGCATGAGCAGCAGCGGCTTCATGTCTAAATAAAACAGTTTCTATACCTTGTTCCCTGCCCCAACGATATATTGCGTCATACATATTCAAGAATTGTCCACCTGGTATTCCAAACATGTATTTAACATTTTCTTTTAGAAGACATTTGATTAAAACGTCTCCTCCATTAACCTTTTTAGTTTCTTCACTCAATTTTAGCACTTTTAGTTTTAATTTTATAATTATTATTAAATCTTTGTTAACAGAATTTAAAAAATTATTCTTATCAGTTTTGGATAATTTAGTAAGTGAATACTTCAATAAATCCAAGGAAGTTTCTTAAATTATTTGGTATTTCTCGAATATTATTATTATCTAAATTTAATTCACGTAAGGAGTTTAAATTTTTTATTGTATTGGGTATTTCTTTAATGTTATTATGAGATAAATCTAAAATTTCAAGAGCATTAAGAGTAAAAACTATTTCTGGAATTTCATAGAAATTATTCCAACATAGTTTCAAAAATTTAAGATTTTCTAATTTTACCAGGGATTTTGGTAATTCTTGAAGATAATTATGACTCAAATTTAAACTTTTTAAAGATGTAAGAAGTCCAATTGACTCGGGAATTGAAAATTCATTATTTTTGGCTAAGTTGAGGTTATTAATTAAATTTAAATATATCTCAGGAAAAATCAATCTATTTAAGGAATCAAAAATAGTTGGGTTTTCTTTAAGTAAAAACCAATTAAAGAAGTTAAAATTAAGGGAGATAATATGTTTATCCTTTATAACTAACCAACTTTCTCCAATCTCTTTATAAAAATCATAGGTTTTGAGATCAAGATTATAACTAGGTTTTTTGGAAGCAAATATTGATTCTATATCTAGAATAAAAAGAGCTTCATCTTCAACAATCCCAATATTTTTAGCAATGTCTCTTAGTTTTTTGGCAGCTGATTCAATTAATTGATCATAATTAGATTGTGTATAATTATCAGACAATTTAATAATAGTATTTAAGATAAGTGGTGATTTATCATGTTCGAGTGACCATAGTATTGAATTTAACCCTTCGTCGATATAATTAGAAATGATAATTTCTGCTGCCACACTTCTAATTTGCGCATTTTCATCCGATACAATACAATTTTCTAATATTTTAAACAATCTTTTACTTTTCGTTTGAATCTTTTTAAGCGCTAAAATACTTTGAGCTCTTAAATTTGCATTATCACTTCCTTCGATAAGAGAAATTAATAGATCTATAGCTAAACTTTTACTTATCCTATTATTTTCTAGATCAGAACATATAGCATTAGGAGTAAGATAAGGACTCATTCATATGTAGATAATTAAGAAGAAAATTAAAAACTTAGTTTTATTCAATTATAAACTATTATCTCATTTTTATATTTTTGATATCTTTAATAGTTTAGCGTTAAAATGAGACAATGGAATTTATTTCCCATTCGATAAATAAGATTTATATAATAGTTAGGCTATTTGATACTAAACATTTAATTGAACATTAAATGTAAATAGGTTGAAAAAAATGACTGAAGTAAAGAAAAAAGATTCAAATGAATTATTAAATATTTTAATGATATTAATTGGTCTTGCATTTATCTTTAAAGCAGTTATGGAATTTCTAGCATGGGCTGGTATTTATGCTCCATCATGGCTTGTGGATGCTGATCTTGCTGAAGCTTTTTCTATTTTCGGTAGTCAAGGTATCATTTCTATACTCTTAGGTTTCTGGTGCTTAGTCGCAGGTATTGGAATGTTCAGGGAAGAAGAATACGCAATGGGAATGGGATTAGTCGTTTTAAGTATATTAGCCGCAGTTGGTATAACAGCAATAATAGGCTGGATTACTGCTCCTGGGTCTTTTGATATAGCATATTGGCCAAACTACGTAATAATTGTAGCTACGGTAGTAGGTGTACTTGGATTTTTCTGGTTACTTTTTACTTATAAAAGATATGATTAATAGATCTTAAAAATATAAAAAAACTCAAATTTCATTTTTTTTATTTTTTTTTCCAATAATTAAAGTATTACAATAAAATAAAAGGCTTTAATTACTTAGGGGTTTTATTTATAAATTGGATAATATTTTCCTATTTAAATAATATTAGAGATTGGTAAAATTATGAGAACTTTTGAACAATATGTTGAAGATTTAAAAAAAATGAAACCCAATATTTACATCGGAGATGAAAAAGTCGGGAGAGACGATCCAAGAATTAAAGGAGGAATGGGAATTATCAAGGAGACCTTTAATAAAGCACAGGATCCAGAATGGGAGGATTTATGTACAGCTACAAGCCATCTGACAGGGAAGAAAATCAATAGGTTCACTCACATCCATCAAAGCGAAGATGATTTACTAAAGAAACAAAAAATGACACGTCAGTTATGCCATCGTGTAGGAGGATGTATTCAACGATGTATGGGAATCGATTCTTTAAATGCACTCTCAGTTATAACATATGAAATGGATCAAGCTTTAGGTACTGATCATTATGAAAGATTCAAAAAATACATGAAATTTTTTCAAGAAAATGATCTCGTAGCGAGTTGTGCTCAAACTGATGCAAAGGGAGATCGACTAAAGAGACCGCATCAACAGGATGATCCCGACCAATATCTTAGAGTAATTGAAACAAGGGAAGATGGCATCATTGTTAGAGGGTGTAAGATTAACATTACTAATACTCCATATGCAGATGAATTTATTGCTGTCCCTTGCAGATATATGGGACCTGAAGATAAAGATTATGCTGTTGCTTTTGCATTACCAGCTGATTGGGATGGTGTAAAATTGTTAACAAGGCCAGCGTGGGTGAGAGAGAGCGAGATTATAAATTCACCAGCTTCTAAACTCGGAGATTGTGAGACTTTCATAATTTTTGATGATGTGTTTGTACCTAAAGAAAGAGTTTTTTTAAATGGGCACGGGGACCCAAGACAAACACCTTATGCGGGATTTCTTGCTCTCATGTTTGCACATTATCATAGACATAGTTATACAGGATGTAAACCAGCTATGTCTGAAGTTCTTGCTAGTGCCGCAGCTTTAGTTGCAGAATATAATGGTATCGAGAAAGCAAGTCATGCTCAAGATAAAATATCTCATTTAATAGGAACTGCAGAACTAGTATTTGCTGCTGGTGAGTCTAGTGCTAAGCATTCAGAAAAAGCTCCTTCTGGGACTCAAGTTCCAGACGAAATATTGACTAATGCCGGAAGAAGATTAGCAGGAGAAATGATATATGAAGAATATAAAATACTTGCTGATCTTTCGGGAGGTATCATCGCTACTTTGCCATTTGAGGGATCATTCTTTAGTGAAGAAGTGGGGGAGCTTGCTATGAAATATTTGCAAAGAAACCCTCGTGTTAAACCTGAAAATATCTATAAATGTTTTAGAGGCATAGAAACGCTCGCTGTTTCAGAATTAGGTGGACTTATGCAAGTAGCAGGAATTCATGGAGGTGGTTCACCTCAGATGGAAACAATAACTATGATGATGCGTTATGATACAGAAAAATTAAAAAATATAGCAAAATATCTCTTTGGAATTAGATCACAATTAAAACCATATGAGAGACCAACTGTAACACCACGCAAACAACTCGAAAAGTTTAGACAGGCAATGCAAAGGAAAAATGAGCAGTAATTGATAAATTTAAATCTGATATTTAATTTTTTATTTTTTACATTAAGCATAAAATAAACGATTGTGAGTCAGAAAGTGAATTCAATTTCAGGTTCTTATTTTCTTTTAAGAAATCAGAAATAGAAATTCCCCTTTCAAAAATTTCATTGAATTTATCATAGAAGATTTGATAAATACTTTTATTTCTTGAGATGTAATATCCAATTAATTTATTGGTTGGATCAAAACTAGGTTGAATTAAGGCATCGTTAGTTAAGCTAAAGTTGCTGAAATCCTCATCTGTCACATGCAAGTTTATACTTTTAAACTCTAAATCATATTTTTCCACATGATCAGATAACAAATTGAATTCTTCACTTTTCAATATCTCTTTCATTAATTCGGAGTTAAATATAGCCTCAATATTCAACTTTTTTAAATTTTCTTTGATTTTTACCATACCATTTGTCATAAGTTCTTTCAGTTCTTGTGAAATATTTGATGCACCCACGTTCTTTAGAAGCGAAATCAGTTCATTTTCATATCTGATTCCTATAGCTATTTTACATTCATTGGTTGCCAAGAAGCATTGATAAGTTTCATCAAGATTTTTAAGATTATATTTAATAAATTCAACATATTCTTGAGTAACTTGTTGATCTAATCCATACTGTTTAACAAAGTCATCTAGATTAGTTTCTGCTTTCATTTTTTTTTCTTGGAATTGTTGAGATAACTCTTCTATTCTATTATTAATAATTTTTTGCCATAAAGGTATAACTGGGGTACTCAAATGAATCTTCATAGGTCTATCGTAAATTTGAACAAGCTCTAACTCATTTAAAACAGAACAAATCTTATAGCCCCTTTTTAGTGTAAGATTGAACTTGGAACTTACATCTTTGAGATTTTCAATTCTTTTATTTAATAATAAATAATGGTAAATCTTTTCAATACCTTTTTCAATGACTCCAATAGTTTCAAATAGAGAGCTTAGAGCTAAAAATTGATCATCTTCCATTAAATCACCTACTTTCCATCCTTTCTAGAGTTAACTCCGTTAATACTTCAAATGTCTTATTTACATTTTGACCTGTTTTACTTGATATCTCGGCAAAAGATGCCATATTATTCTTTTCAGCTATTTGAATTCCATATTCTCTTGGAACCTTGCGTTGATTATCTTCAAGATCAATCTTTGCACCAACAAGCATAATAGGAATAGGCCCTCCTTTTTGGCGGACTATACTTGTCCATTCATTAATGTTATCGAGAGTCTGAGGTCGAGTAATGTCATAAAGGAGAAAACCAGCATTTGCACCCAGACAATATGTTGGCAAAAGAAAGCGAAATCTCTCTTCTCCTCCAACATCCCATATCTGTAATTTAATTTTTTTTCCTTTTAACTCTATAGTTTTAACATGAAAATCTACACCGATAGTGAGTCTTTCAGATGGATTGAAAAGGTTATAACAATAACGTTTAGTAAAGGAAGTTTTTCCTACACTTGCATCTCCTAATAATAATAGTTTGAAAGTGTAATCATAAGTCGGAATTTTTTAACACCTTTATGAGAATTGATTTTTACCTCAAATTTTATTAAGCCCCGTCATCATGTAAGGGATTTATTTTCAAATATTCTTTACCCAATATAAACGATAATTTTATAATTTCTTTAATGGTCTTATATAAGAATAATTAAAATTGTCTTTTTTAACTGTTTACTTTTTATAAAAATTTTTTTAATTAGTCTCTAATGAAGAAAGAAACCATAAATATTTAAAAAGAGAATTAACAATTTTGAACTTCATTTTTCTTGAATAATATCTTTCAAATTATTGTAAATTACGGGGTTTAATTCAGTTTCAAGATGATTTTTTAATTCAATACTAATTATTGGATTATCTTTATGATTTGCTAGAAATTTTATTACACTCCATCTTACAGAATCATCAGGATCGTCCAATAAAGGTAATAAGAATTTGATGTATCTAGCATCATTATTTTCTTTAATTTTCATTACGGCACGCGCACGAACAATAAAGTCGGGATTATATAGTTGCGGTAATAAATGGTACTCAATAGTATTATCTTTAATAAAATCCAATATAAATTGAAATAAATCTTTTTTAAAACTATGGGTTTGGTCTAATTCAGCAATAATGCGATTAATAGTACCTTCTGGTATTTTATTTCCTAATTTCAGAAGGCTTTCAAAGGAAACGAAAAAATTTTCTGAAATGTCATATTTTAAGTAATTAAGAAGCTTTTTAATAATTTTGTCGCTAACTTTAGAGAGCTCTATAACATCCCAGTTATCATCTTCCTTGTAATTTTTATTATCCCTTAAATAATTCACGATGTCATCCGTTGCATTTTATTCTTAACTTTAATAAAAATTTACGTAAACTTTTTTAATATATTTGTTATTAAATCAGAAATAAATAACTGAATCTCAGATTTTTATATTAAATGTCAATTTTGCGTAAAAAAAAATTAAGTGATTAATATATTATTTACTTGTGGATTTTTGTTGAATTATTTTGAATTATAAAAATAAGAGTATAAAACTTGAGATGAGAATAAATAATATATTAACTAGATCTAATTAGCAAGTAAATCTTTGACATTATTGTATAGAATATCTTGCTTTACCTCTTTTGAAATCTTTGGTAAAGCAAAAGATTTTTTCGATTTCAATAGGAAGAATTGAAGCCAAAGATGAATCAGAACCAAATGATATTCCATTAGAACCTACTGTCCTTATATCTCAAAAGAATTTTTATTTACGAAAAAATTATTCATTTTATGTTTTATTCCATATATAAAGAGGTTTGATTTAATTGAATGATTTATTCTCAGAAATTGATGACATTTTCCATTCAAAATCGCTAGCTATTTATGGTGTGAGTAGAAAAGGTGGTTTGGGAAACATCTTACTACAAGGATTTATTGATCAAGAATTTCCTAAAATATTTATTGTTAATCCTAGAATAACTGAATCTAATGTTAAAATAATGGGAATATCCGTTTTCCCAGATTTAAAATCCATTGGAGAGCCTGTAGATCTGGTTATATGTTCCACTCATCCTAAATTCGTTCAAGATATCATTATTGAATGTGGTGAAAACGGAGTAAAAACTGTAATAATCTTTACAGCGGGATTTGGGGAAAAAAGTGAAGAAGGTAAAAATGCTGAAAAAAAATTATTAAAGATTGCTCGTAAGTATCAAATGAGATTAATTGGACCGAATTGTATGGGATTATATTGCCCCAGTTCAAAACTTTCGTTCTTTCCAGCCTTACCAACAGAATCAGGTTCGTTAGGCTTTATTAGCCAAAGTGGTTCAATAGCGAATCTAATGGCTTTTATTTCAATGTTGAAAGGTATTCACTTTTCAAAAGCAATAAGTTATGGCAATGGCATTGATTTGAGTTTTAATGACTTTTTAGAGTATTTGGGAAATGATCCTAATACTAATATAATAGCATGTTATATCGAAGGAATTAATGATGGTAGAAGATTCATTGAATTAGTAAAAGAAATAAGAAAGAAACCTATAATCATTTGGAAGGCCGGAGTTACGCCCGCAGGATCAAAGGCAGCTAAATCGCACACAGGATCCATATGTGGGAATAATAAACTATGGAATAATGTTTTTAATCAATACGGGGTGATCAGGGTCTATAATTTAGAAGAGATGGTTAGTATGATCCAAGCATTCATAAATCCTATTCCAGTTAAGAATTGTCGAGTTGCAATTCTTTCAGGACCGGGAGGACCTGCTGTATCTTCAGCTGATGCATGTGTAATGAATAATCTTAAGTTGGCAGAATTAACCGATGAAACAAAATTGAAACTCCAAGGACTGCTCCCTGAATTCGGATCAAGTATTTCAAACCCTATAGATTTAAGTCTTCAAGTACAATTTGATCCAATATTAGAAAAAAAAGCATATGAAATAGTTGGAATGGATCCTAATGTTGATATGATCCTTATTTGGTTAACGATGTTAAATCCTCGATATAAGGATTTAATAAAATT
Source organism: Candidatus Hodarchaeota archaeon (assembly GCA_048887165.1). Classification (GTDB taxonomy): domain Archaea; phylum Asgardarchaeota; class Lokiarchaeia; order Sigyniarchaeales; family SOKP01; genus SOKP01. The sequence continues at coordinate 33,809 of JBHLJZ010000025.1, forward strand.
ACAAGAAAATATTTCTAAACCAATTGCAATTGTATCTGCCATAGATGTGAATGTTTCGTCAGATACTTTCAGTAGTACTGTTAAACGATCATTCATTCACATAAGAGCAAAAAATGTTCCGAATATAATAAAAAATATGAATCAAAAAGGGATTTCAATACATCCGAACGAGAATCTAGCTGCTAAAGCCTTATATCATATTTATCAGTTTTATACCAAATCTAAGAAATCGAATGTTTAAAACAATAGAAAGGATTTTGGTATTGCCAAAGAATATAAATAAACCATGAAATCGATGATATCTCCTCCTGGATTTAAAAATCTTCTGTATGAATGCATGTGAACATCAAAAATTTCAAAAATATTATCGATCATCATTTTTTTCTTTTTAATAGTTTCTAAACTCATTTGCTGCATCAAACATCGCAACAATATTTTCAGGAGGGACCTCTGCTGTAATGTTATGGATATTTGATGCGATATATCCTCCATTAGGTTTAAATGTTTCCATATTATATCTTACTTCTTCACGAATTTGTTTTGCAGTCCCAAATGGTAAAGTCTTTTGACTATTGCATAATCCTCCCCAGAAGGTAATTAAATTACCAAATCTTTTCTTTAATGATTTTGGTTCCATATCATAAGCAGATATTTGAACAGGATTTATAATATCATATCCGATATCTACAAAATGAGGAATAAATAATGGAATAGAACCACAGCTATGATAATTTATTTTAATGTCAATAAATTCATGAATTTTTTGTGAAAGTTTCTTTTCTAAAGGCTTTATCATTTCTTCATAGATATTTAGACTCATAATTGGGCCTGCTTGTTCAGCTAAATCTCCATTCACACAAATAACATCTAAATATTCACCAACTTCTTTTAAAAATGTAACTGAATAATCTATCCAGTAATTTAAGAGCCCTTTCATTGCAGTGATAATTAATTCTGGTTTTTTCTTTAGATATTTTAAAGCTTTAGTAAAACCAAATAAAAAAGTAGTATATTCATAAACACAGCCAACCGGAGGAGTCGTTAAAGAATATTCAGTTTTGTGATAAAAATTTCTAGCGATTTTTTTTAAACCTTTAAAAGGAGTTATATCCTTTCCATTAGGCCAATTATAATCTTTAATCTCCTTTACTGTTTTAAAATCTGCGAAGGGATGAATAACGGGATCATAATATAAAATATCGTCAATATCTTTTTCAGCAGAATTTCCCCAGAAAACTCCAAACTGATCATATACACCGACATAATTCTCTTCATATTCTGGTTCCATATCTTGAATTCTAATCATTCCACCTTGCGGTCTAATATAGCGAATATCGATATTAAATCTATTTAAGACTTCTTCACATGGATCAACAATTTGCTGAACAAAATCACAATAGTGAATATTTTTATCTTCAATTTCTAAATAATCTAAAAGATTTTTATATGCTTTAATATGTATGCTTGATTGATTACCACCTAAATCTAAAGGAACTTTATCTGGTTCTTGATGATTCAGAGTTATTTTTACTCTTTCTCTTGAATTCATAGGTTATATACAATTTTTTATTTAAAATAATAACTTAATAACCATTATTGATTTATAAAATAAAAAGATATGACCTATTAGTAACCACAATGTCTTTCAATTATTTTACCTTGATTTTGCATACTTTTACGAAAAGTTCGTAATAATAACTCCATTTTTATACCTTTATAAAAATCATTATTCCATAAATTATCCAACTCATCAGGGTCTTCCTTTAAGTAAAAAAGTTCTCCAGAGTCTTCAAAAATCGTTATTCTCCAATCTTCTGTTATTAATGTTTTTGATTTTTGATTTACAATTTCATCATTCATTTCAATGAAAACTGAGTCTTTGATTTTTAAATCGGGATTTTTTAATAATGAAACTAAGCTATTCCCTTGCATATCACTTGGAATAGGAAATCCAGCTAATTTTAAAATAGTTTCAGGGATATCAATTGAACTTGCTAAAGAGTTGCATACTCTATTTTTTAAACCATCTGGAATTTTTATTATAAATGGTATATTTGTCAATCCTTTATATAAGAAGGGACCTTTAAAAAAGAATCTGTGATCTCCTCCCAGATCGCCATGATCAGTAGTAAAAATAATAATTGTATTATTTACTAGCCCAGTTTTATCTAAAATGTTTAATATCTCTCCAACAGCATCATCAATCATTTTTTCCATTCCATACGAAGCCGCTATGCAACGCTTAGCATCAAATTCAGTTAAGTTTTTAGGGATAGGAAAACCATCTTCTGTACCTTCAGTTTTTAAACTTCCATTATAATGCCCCCTATATATGGGATTACTATTTTTATGACTATCATCAAAACTTTTAGTAAGTTTTATATCTTGAGGATTATACATATCAAAATATTTACCAGCTGGAGTAAAAGGATGATGAGGATCAGGAAATGAACAAAAAACAAAGAAATTTTTTTTTTCATATTTCCCAGCAGCGAAATTTTCAAGAAATGCGATGGTATTTTCCTTGACAAAAGTTGTAGAATATAAGTGTTCGGGTACATCATGCTTATAGATTTGTAAAGAGTTATCAGTTCCCTTGTTTTTAATAGCATTACTATAGGCATCTAAAAACTTTTTCAAAATTTCATCATCTGAATCAATTGGCTCAATTTCTAGCTTTAATTGGATATCTTCATCTAATTTTACTTTTGAAATTACCCAATTAAAATAATCAGGATGACCACAATAAATTCCATGACCTGAAATTATTTTTATCTCATCTAGACCAAAATAAGGATGATGGTTTGTTAATTTGCGATAATAAGGAGTAGGAAAAAATTCCTGGCTTGATTTTGGTCTACGACCTTTTATTTTTTCCATTCCAAAATAATTAAGATGAATTTTACCGAAACTTGCTGTGTGATATAACCCCGAATCCAGAAGAATATCGACAAATGTTTTTGTATCTTTAGGTAGATTTCTACCATTTGTAACTACTCCATGAACTGAAGGATATTTTCCCGTAAAAATAGTACTGCGATTCGGCATACATATAGGATTATTACAATAAAAATTCGTAAATCTGACACCATTCTCAGCAATTTTATCAATATTCGGTGTTTTTAATACCATATTAGGATTGTAACAACTTATATGATCTTTCCTTTGCTGATCGGTTATTATGAATAAAAAATTTCTTCTCATACCTACTTTAATCACTTAGTTTGATATTAATTTAATTCTCATTTAGAATAGTATTATATATTTTATTCACACTAATAAATAAATAGAAAATTCTAAAATATCAAAATTTTTGGATATGATATTAATGAGAGAAGAACGGATAAAAATACAAATTATATTTATTGGTAAACCCCAATGGGAAGCTGGTTGGCCTCATTTTGGTTTTGATAATGAGGATTTGAAAAATCAAATTATTGATAATTTAATGGAACAATTTTCAGATGTAGATTTTGCTGTAAGTATTATGATTATGGCAAATGATAAAAAATTATTACATCAAGTTAAGAATGAAATTAATGACGTTGATGGGGTAATAATATTCACAATTGGGCACTATGGAGAGCCAGCTATAGTAGAAGCAGGAATCGAATTAGTTTCATCAGGTAAATTAACCATTCTTGCAAATTATATCTATGGTGGTGATCATACATTCACAAAAATACATGCAACTATAAAAGACAAAAAACTACCAGTATATTCTATATCCTCACAGAATATTGAAGACTTCAATAAGCCTATTAGTGTATTAATTAATCTTCTTAAACTTAGAGGAAAAAAGATCTTAGTTTATGCTAGCGATTCAACTAAAATCAATTGGGATGTAATTTTGAGTTTAGTAGGTCCTGAAAGAAAAGAGATTATGAAAAAATATCCTGAATTTATGGATCAAATAAGCAAAATAACTAGTGATAAAACCTTTGAATTTTATACTGATACCGTAGGACTTGATCAAGCACATCAATGGAGAAAAGATGAAGAAAAGTATCAATCCAATTTGAAAAGTATTTTTGGAATCGAGATGAAAAAAGAAGAACCTGACGATATTATCAAGTATTTCAATGAAGTAGATAAGGATGAAGCAAAAAAAGTTGCAGAAAAATGGATTAGAAATGCATTAGAAGTTGAACCTACTCAAAAAACAATATTAAACTCTGCAAAATTATACCTTGCTTTTAAGGAATTATTAAAAGAGAAAAATTATGATATATTCGCCCCCGATTGTGGCACTTTTTTAATCACGGGTAAGTTACCTGCTTATCCTTGTATGGCTTTCTTTGAGTTAAGTAATGAAGGGATCTATGGGATATGTGAATCCGATATGGATTCGGCAATTAGTTATCTTTTTGGATTATATATTACGGATCGTCCAGGATTCGTTTCAAATCATACATTGGATACTGTAAATAATCAAATAACTTATATGCATTGTGTCTCACCGCATAAACTCTATGGCCTTGATGGTCCTTATGCAGATTATGATATTGTATATCATGGTGAAACTTCATATTTAGGTGCATGTCCGCGAGTTAAATTTCCCATAGGTGAGATTGTAACAACCATTAAAATAAGTGTTTTTGAAAAAAAAATAGCAATTCGTACTGGTAAGATAATAGATAATATAATTGATAAAAAAGGATGTGTATCAAAAATGCTTGTAAGTGGTAATGTTAAAGAAATTATGCAGAATTATAACTGGGATACTTTTGGATGGCATAGAGTTACTTTCATTGGAGATTGGAAAGATAATTTCATAATTGGAGCGAAATTATTAGGTTTAGAAATTTATGAAGAAGATAAATAATCTTAAAATAGAATCTTGACAATTTTTTATCTATACAAAATTTTTAAAAATTTGATTTGTTTCTTATGAATGAAATTAATAATAAGGGAAGAAATGATAAAATCCATTCTTTCAGTGGACACTTCCTATATTCGTTAGGAGCGGTCCCAAGTTCATTGCCTTATAATGTTGTTCAATCATTTCTAATATACTTTTATACTCTCACAGCTGGATTATCGCTAGGGGGAGCGGGTTTACTTTTATTACTCTACGGAATTTGGAATGCTATAAATGATCCTTTAATTGGATATTATATGGATAAATGGAAGTTTGAAAAATGGGGTCGTCGTATACCATATATTATTATTGGTACCATTCCATTTACAATTGGATTTATGGGGCTTTGGTGGGTTCCGTGGAATGAACAAATAGGCATATTTTTACATGGTTTCATTATGCTCTTCTTATTCGATTTTGGATTTACATTAGCAATGACTGCTTGGTCCGCATTGTATACTGAAATGTACGAAGAGGAGAAAGAACGTGCCTCTGTAGTTGCTTTAAAGGATTTTATAGCATTCTTCTCTGGAATGATTGGTTTATTATTACCCCCCTTATTTGCTGAAGCATTAGGTTGGCCTTTAACAGGCGTGATACTTGGAATAACAATACCTATTACCATGTATTTATCACTTCTGGGAACAAGAGAAAGAAAAGAATATCAAATTGATGAACCTCTTCCTGTTTTAAAAGCATTTAAGGAATCTTTTACAAATAAACCGTTTGTTGTTATAACTCTGACTTATACTATGATAGACTTTTTTTCTGGTTTAACTTTAAC
>JBHLJZ010000026.1:0-39309 GCA_048887165.1 Candidatus Hodarchaeota archaeon
AATAATATAAATAAAATCTCTTATTTAAAGCGTTTCTTAATAAAATATGGAATATATATTTAATAAAATTATTTTTAGCAAATAACAAAAAACATCAACTAATAAATTAAAAACCAATAAAATATTTTCTTATACAAATTTATTTAGAGTGATATTGCAGCTAAAAAGTATACTTTTAAACTTAATATGAAATCTCAGGAGTTTATTAAACGATTAAATGATGCACAGGAGTTAATGCTCAAAGAAAAATATAAAGAAGCCATCGCAGTACTAGATCAGTTGAAACAAATTGAAAAAAATGGTGATTTTGATTACAATTTGACTCATAAGCTATACCAACTCGACTCTAATTCGCATTCACTCTATAATCAACAAATTATTTTAAAAGTTCTGCTTACTCTTTCTAAAAAAAAAGAATCGATTTCCCTTTTTGAATTAAGTCAAGATTTAAAGGAGAACGAAGATCTTGATTTGGAAAAGTCAATTTTAAGACGAGAAATAGAGATATTGATATTGAGATCTCTCATAACAGCTAAAATTGAAGGGGATCTCTTATTATTTTAATGTTATTCCTAGTTCTAAAATTATAGTCTTTTTTAAACTTATTTTGAAATTGTTCATTAGTATTATGATAATTGATCAATTAACACAAACTATACAATTAAAGATTGTTTATTTCGGTCCTGCGTTATCGGGTAAAACAACTTCGTTAAAAGCATTATTTAATCATTTTGGAAAAAAAAATCAGGTGGAGTCAATCGAAAGCTCAGTTCGTAGAACTTTATTTTTCGATTTTGGTACTATCTCATTTCAAAATGAGAAGTGGTTACTTAAAATCCATATATATTCTACAACTGGACAAGATTTCTACATTGTTACTCGTCCTATAACATTAAGTGCCATAGACGGAATAATTTTTGTAGCAGATTCTCAAAAAAACGCATATGAGAGAAATCTAATTTCCTGGAATGAATTGTGTTCATATTTTGAAGATAAAGTAATATCCTTACCTAAAGTTATAGCATTTAATAAACAGGATTTAATGGATAAATTCCCCCCATTTCGATTTTTACAGGAAATTGATTATTATGAATTTAAGAATATAGATTTTAAGAAGACAATAGCTATTAATGGAGAAGGAATTCTAGACTCTTTTGAAGAAATTTTAAGTCTAATTTTCAAGAATATTTACAAAAATCAATTGATTTCGGTGTTTCATTAATCTTTAAAATGTATTTTTTTTTATTTTTTTTAAATACATTTAAATAAAAAATTTTTATTGAAGATTTCCTATTTTTTAATAATAATTAGCATGATCTGATATAATTATAAAAATTTGTAAAAGAATGATGAAAATTATTGATTAAAAGAGTTTCCCCTGAGAAGATATATACAGATGTTTTAAAAGAGAAATTAACTACAGAAGCAGCTGTAGACTTATTAATTTCCCTAATCGAAATAAGTGAAGCCTTCAATGTTAGAGCTAAATCTATTGAGGTAATTAGACTTTTAAAAATAAAAATCAATAAAATTTTTTTAGTATTAGAAAATTGTTTAGTCTCGGATGAAAACTCATTAGTGCGCTGTGCTTCTATAATAACATTAGTTAATAATTTTCCTAATAAGTCAATGCTACCGCTAAAATGGGCTATAGAACATGATAATTCAGTAATTCTACTTAAAACCATATATGATCTAATTGAAAAGAAGTGTGAACCAAATCATCAATTTTTGAAGATAAGATTAATTAATAGAATTAAACAAATTTATAATGTTAAAGCTGAAGCTGAACTTCTTTTAAATTTGGAAGTAGTGTATTCTGAATTTATAGGTAATCCCAATTTAATAATTAAGAAATCTTGGTATAAAGTTATGCGAATGATTAATTTATATCCGGATTATATCGGATTAAATTCAAGATTGTTTTATTTAATGGAAGGAGGAGAAAATTTAACACCTTTACCCGATTCCATTAATAATTTAGAATTTTTTAGATCGATATTTCTTAAAAATCGTAAAGAAAAAGAGATTTTAAAGTTCCGCAAAAGAGTAAAACTATTTCGGGATATATAAATAACTATTTATACTTTCAATGTTATTGGAGAAACAGATTCGGATTTTCCATAAGTTGGTATAATCCACATGTACATGCAATAATTTAATTGTTTATAATAAGGTCGGGCAAAATTACTATGACCCAGAATTCCTGGAAAAAATAAACCCTCACCATCTTGCAAATCTTTACAAACAGATTCACCCTTCGAATTTATTAAGTATTGAGTAATTGCGTAATAATTGTCATCAATACACATAATATATACTTCAGGATATTCAGGATGAATGTGTGAATAGATTTCTATCCCTCCATCCTCATTATCTTCTAAATTAACGCTTGTTATTACTCCCTGTTTTAGTGATTCATTAGGAATATTAGTAAAGCCTGACATAAAGTATCCATTTCTAATTGCTGTCCATACAGTTCGAAGTGTCGCCATAACTCTTTCTGAACTTCGCTTTCCCCTTGGTATAAATTTATTAGCATTAAATCTCTGAATTTCAAAAGCTATTTTAACTTTATTGTTTATAATATAAGAATAGAGGCAAATCTTACACTTTCTACTATTATTAGATTGAACTTTTAGCGTTATATTAACATTTGGTGGCAGAAAAAAGAAATCAAATTGGTTTAATTCATATACTTTCTGATTATAAATTAAATTAACGTTATTTGATAATAAGCATCCATTTAAAACTTCATTTTTTTGTGTTTTAATTTCAAGATCTTCGTTAAAATAAAAATATTTCATTTTTGAATTATTTAATTTACGCTCTGTTGCTTTTTTAACCGGATCTTCAAAATAAAAATTCATCATTTCAGATTTGGATAGTTCCATGATAATTATTTAAAACGCACTTATTATTTTAATATAAAAATCAACTAGAAAAAATCAGACGAGACAGTTGTTTGTATTCTTATAGATCTCTGAGAATTGTCTTCTATATTTGAAATTAATGCCGAAATATTTTGCTTGGTTGCATAATTGACTTCTTTTTCTTCACCTGGTTCCCAAATCTTAAATCCTGTGAGAGTTGGAGCCGTTTCAAATATTCCCTCTTGTAAGCCCGAAATTTTAACTGTAACACCTTCTAACCTTTCTTTTGATATGTTTTTTACTTTTAATATGTATTTTTCTAAATCAGAATCAATTGAAACGATTTTATAGATTTTTTGAAACTTAGATGAGAGACCATCTAATATAGAAGGTGCTGCAGAAGGGGATCCTGAAAACAAATCAACTTCAGCTTTAGTTTCAGAAATTATTTTTGAAATAATGGTGATTGGTAATTCAAATTTTATTGGTTCTCTACCAAACTCAGGCTTTTTAGTACCAATAATCATTAAAGACCATTTAGTGTAATCCCCAAATTTAAAACCCCAATATTCCTTTTCAGTTGGTTCCCAAAGATAATTATGGCTTGGTTCAGCTATATCTGGAATTTTTAATAGTAGAAAATCTTTATCCATATTACTTGTTTTAACATCTCCAGCAATAGCAGGAGGTAATTCTTCAACTTTACGGCATGTTTGTCCATATGCATCACAATAACAAACCAAATTCGCTGTTTGAAGTAATCTTATTTCGATTTGTTTTAGTTCTTCTGAGGTAAAATTAATCTTAATTGTTTCTCCTGGTTTAAATACATCTTTAGTAAGAAGGATATTTAAACCTGAAATAGAAAAAGAAATTGGTTGGGGCGTTTTATTCTGTATACCTGAATTTTTTGGCTTGATTTCTATTTTTTGTGTTCTATTTACTATTAGATCATCATCAGGATTTATTGGATTAGGTTGTCGCAGATTTAATTTAAGCTCATATTCTAAATCTCTATTTTTTATAGTTGGTACGACATTATTTTTAACTAGTAGAGATCGCTCTCTTATATACTCTCCCGCTTCAAAATATCCTCTTGAAAATACCTCCTCTTTTGCAACCACTAACTCTTTAATACAAGGAGGATGAGTAATAAGTCTGACTCCTGCCCATAAAATTGAGCTATCTTCTTCAAATTCAAATCTAGTTCTGATATTCAGTTTATCTCCAATAAAAACAGAACCAAAATTTAAGTCTATAAGCTCTAACTTCATAGTTTTTTTAGCCAGATGGAGTCAATGAAATCTTCTATGTAATTATATATGGTAGAATTTTATTAATACTTTTTATTTATGTATGATAGATTTAAGTATTAAGTATTCTATCTAATAATTTCTTAAAAATTTATTAAATCAAAATTTTATAAAAATATATTGTTAATTAATTAGAATATAATTTCAATCATTAAAAGGCAAAATATAATTTGAATTATTCCCTAGAATTTATAACATTTCAGAATTAGATTCATATTAAAATGAAGAAAGAATTTTTAAACGAAAACCTAAAAGCGATCCTATTTGATCTAGATGGTACCTTGATTGACGTTGATTTAAAGCTCTTTATACCTGAATATTTGAATGCATTAGCTAATTTTATCTCACATCTAGTCCCAAAAAGAAAAATCGTTCCTAAGTTATTAAAAGCCTCAGAAGCAATAAATAATAATAATGGAGAAAAAACTAACGAGGAGATATTTATAGAAACTTTTTTTCCCTTTGAAGGATATACCAGAGACGATATCCAACCCCTTTTTGATGAATTTTATGAAACCAAATTTCTTAACCTAAAACAATATACGAAACAAAAACCTGAAGCCAGAGCAGTTGTTCAGGCTGTATTTGATAAAGGTTTTGATGTAGTTATTGCAACCACCCCAGTTCTCCCTTTAACTGCAATTCAACAAAGACTCGAATGGGCTGGTGTAGGTGACTTTCCCTATAAATTGGTAACCAGTATTGAAAATTCTCGTGCTAATAAACCTAACCTAACCTATTATAAAAACATTGCTTATTTTTTGGGTCATTCTCCTAAAGAATGTTTAATGGTGGGAGACGAAGATAAAGATATGATTGCTGCAAAACTAGGATATCAGACATTTCTTGTTAATAGTTCTAATACAGAAATAGATATTAGAACTCCAGCTCCTACTTATGAAGGAACATTAAATGATCTAAAAAAACTTATTTCATAATTAATTATAATAATTTTATTTAGAGGATTGAAATGGAATATTATCCTTTAACAGAAGAGAATCTTGAAGATATATATCAATTGTTTAGGAATAATGAGAAATTCTATTCAATTCCTCTAAATTATTTTCGAAATGGAACTATAGATGATGAAGATTATGATCCCGAAATTAATTTAATAGTCCTAAACCCAGAAACAAAAAAACCAATTGGAGCCTTTTTAGCAGTTATTAGGAAAGGGTTAATTAGGAAAAATTGTTATCTCAAAGCGTGTATCGTGGATAAGAATCATCAGCGTGAGGGAATTGGTACCATGATGCTAGAAGAAATAATTAAAAGAGCTAAAGAAAAGCTTCCATGGTCTGCTTCAATTTATTATGGAGATAGTCGACCAAACTATTGGCAACCAGGAGTAGACCTACGTCATACGAGTTTATTTTTCTTTCTTAAGAAACATGGTTTTAAGACTCACAAAATGCGATATAATCTTACTGTTCCATTAGAAAAAACAATCGTAACTCCCAAAACAGAAAATGAAGGCTATGTTTTTAGAAGAATTCAACAAGAGGATTTTGAACAAACTTATTACTTTGTTAAAGAAAATTTCTCACTTGGTTTCTGGGCAGAAGAAGTTCGATTATCTTTTAAAAATAATCCTCCAACAACTTTCATTGCTAAGGATTCTAATGACAGAATTATCGGTTGGGCTACCCATAGTAATCTTTTTCCTGGTTCATTTGGTCCTACAGGAGTTTTAAAACCTTTAAGAGGAAAAGGTATAGGGGGGGAACTTTTATCATGGTGTATTTGGGATATGAAGAAGATGGGATTAGAAAATTGTACAATAATGTGGGTTGTTGGTGACATTATAAAATTCTATTCTAAAGTTTTAGAAGCATATATCCATCCGGTCTTTTACCCTATGAGTAAAAAATTATAAATATTTTATTTAATCGCATAACTTCAAAATATGGTAAAGTTATGATACAGCTTTATGACCATTTACTTGAAGATCCATCAATCCTTCAAATTTCAATTAAAACATCTTTTTGTTAAGACTAAAATATAGAAAAAAATTCTTTTAATTATTATCATAAGAAAATTAGGGATATTAAAAAGTGTCTAAAAAGGCATTTGGATCAGGTTATTTTGGTGAATGGATTGAGGATGAACATGGCTTACCAGCGTATAAATATACATGTGATCAGATAAATGATCCAAAAGCAATTACTCCTGTTAATGAAGAATTTCGTTCCAAAACAGATCATTCTTTTTTAGTAGGAAATGACCGTTTAGTTGGAGTAGCTTCAAATTATGGATATATCCAAGTAAGACAAGATGAAGGTGGACCAAAATATTTAAATGATTATGATCCTGAAAACCAGCAGTATGCAGGAGGTTTTGGATATCTTATTGATGGAGAGCATTTCTTAAGCACTTTCTATTCTGATCATACGAAACAATTTGAAAGGTATTATGGGATTGGATATATGAGAAGAATTGTTGGGGATCAATTTTATACAATAGATCAAATTATTTATGCTCCATTTGGTGATGATCCAATTCTAATTTCTCAAGTTAAAATTACAAATAAAAAGAACGATGGAGTAAATCTGCGGTGGATTGAATACTGGGGCTGTCAGATGTATCAGTTTACTATAAATTCATACGGATTAGCATTAGCTAAGAAAGATCTATCTTTCGCAAATAAGCATCGCAGAGACATTAACAAACAATTTAAACACAAATTCTCGGTAATCGGTGATAATCTGGGATTATTTGAAGAAAAATTTTTGAAAAGTAACAAAACAAAAAAAGAAAAAAATAATATTGACACAAAAAATGAAAGTAAAAAAGTTACAAAGAAGCTATCATTTGAGGATTGGAATCCGCGACCTACATTTTTAATTTCTCTTGATAAAAAAGCTGATAATCTTTATAATAATTCACCTGAATTTTTTGGAAGAAAAGATGTTTATTCACCTGAAAACATACACATCCCTTTGAATCACGATCTTTCAAGAACAGATGAAAACTGTGCTATGTTTATTGAACGGAAATTCTTTTTAGAACCTGGTCAAACTACAACAATGTATTTTGTATTTGGATATCTTCCAGAAGGTTTCAATCTAAATAGTCTTATAAAGAAATATAAGAATAAAATCTCAGAAGGCTGGTTAAAATCATCAATAAATTGGGCCGCTAACCTTTTAAAATTGAACATTGCGAATGAAAGTTGGATTAATAGAGAAATAATTTGGCATAATTATTATTTACGTAGTGCTATGACATTTGATGACTATTTTCAAGAACATATATTATCGCAAGGATATGTATATCAATATATTATAGGATTTCAAGGTGCCGCCCGAGATCCTTTACAACATGCAAAACCATTTCTTTTTTGTGAACCATTAATTGTAAAAGAAATTCTTAGATATACATTGAAGGAAGTACAATCTGATGGTCATATACCTTATGCAATTACTGGTTCAGGCATAATTGCTCCCTTAAGTTATAAACCAAGTGATTTAGAACTTTGGTTATTATGGCTTATTAGTGAATATGTATTAATCACCAGAGATAAAGATTTCTTTGATGAAATCCTTCCAATTTATCCTATCTATGGAAAAAAAGCAAAAAAATTAAAAGTTCGAGAAATAGTTTCATTATGTTATAAATATTTTTCTGAAATTATTGGAACGGGCCAACACGGCCTTCAACGTTTATCAAATGGAGATTGGAATGATACCATAGTAATTGGACATGTTCCAGAAGAAAATCATACCGATATTATAGAAAATGCTGAAAGTGTCTTAAATTCAACCATGGCGGTCTACATTCTAAATTTATATGCTGAAATGTTAACTTTTTTAGGAGAAAAAGAAGCAACAAAAAAGATCTCTGAATATGCTAATTCCCTTAAAGATGCTGTTAAACAACAGTGGACCGGTAAATGGTTTAAAAGAGCCTGGTTAACAGAATCAATAGGATGGATTGGAGAAGATCAATTATGGTTAGAGCCTCAACCTTGGGCAATCATTGCCGGAATTACAGATATGGAACACCGAAATCTTTTAATTAATAATATTGATGAATTACTACGTAAATCCTCAAGTATCGGTGCTATGCTTCAGAGTGAAGGATTAAAGAATTTGAAAAAATTACTGGGCTTAGGATCGAATGCTGGGATATGGCCCTCGATAAATGGTACTTTAATAATGGCTCTTTCACTAATAGATGGAAATATGGCTTGGGATGAATGGAAAAAAAATTCACTTGCTTACCATGCTGAAAATTATCCAGATGTATGGTATGGAATATGGAGTGGGCCAGACACTTATAACTCGAATTTATCTAAATATCCTGGGCACACGGTATTTAATGAGTTTCTTCTTACAGGAGATCCTAAAGATAATATTGAAGCTCTAACTTCAACGGGATTAAATTTCACTGATTTCCCAGTTCTGAATCTACATTCTCACGCTTGGCTATTATATAATTGTATTCATCTAATTGGGGCGAAATTTACAAAAGAAGGAATTGAATTCTCACCAGTTTTACCAAAAGATAAATATGAATTTAATACTAAAATTTTAGGATTCAAGAAATCAAAAATGGGATATTCCGGTTGGTATAGTCCATTGGAAGAGGGAAACTGGAAAATCACTTTGCATCTCACTGAAGAAGAAATAAATTCGATTCAATCTTTAAAAATAAATAGCAAACAAGAAAAATTTAATAAGAACGAGAATTCAATTAGTTGGATTGGTAGAAGTAGAAAAAATAAACCACTTTTTTGGGAGCTAAGTTTATCCTAATTTATTACTTTTTCTAATCTCTCTTTTATTTCTTTTAATGCAAAATTTCGAAACTGTTGAGGATTTAGGACATCTTTTTTTAACAAAACGGGTTCGTAAACCATTTCTGCTTTATGGCTATTCATAGCTTTTTGTGATTTCCTAAGGTCTGACTCCGCTTTTGCGACTCCGACACAGATAGAATAAATGTAGTAAAACAGAGCAACAGGATCTTTTATTTTGACATTATTATCTTGTGCAACTTTTAGGAATACTTCAATTCCTTGTTCTATAAATCGAAAAGGGCGGTATTTCTTCTCAAAGGGTCCTGGTTCTTTAATAGTACCATCCTTATCTACTGAATGTGGAGGTGCTGGTATGAACTGCATTATCTGGAAGCGTGGATAGTCAATATAAGCAAATTCTAAATATTTGTCAATCCATTTTAAGCAAAAATCGATAAAGGACCATTTTTCTTTTTCATACTGTTCTCTTAAGTCATCAAATTCATCTTGATATTCAGATAAACATTTTTGTCTTATTGCAATCCATAATTCTCTTCGGCTTTCGACATAATTGTATAGATTTGCTTCTGACATACCCAATTTTCTTGCTAACTCTCTCATTCCTACTTTACCTTTCAGAACGTACAGATCTTTGGCTATATTTAAGATTTCTTCGAATTGTTTTTCTTTATCTACCCCTCTAGCTCGTTTATTTTTTTTCCTTATGCTCATTAGTTTAAATCCTCTTACTTTTTTTGTTCTTATTAGATATATTTAAAAAGCGGTTTAATTATTGAGAAAAATATTTTAATCCTTTTTATAATTTTTATAGATTTCATATTATTAATGTTCTTAGAAATAAATTTTTTCAAAAATAATCTATAATTAAATAGAATCTTTGAAAAAATACCTTGAAACAAAAAAATTAAGGATTTGAAGAATTTTTTCTTATAGCTTCTTTATTTGCTTCAGAAAGAGTTATATTATTATCTCCGATTTTGGATTTTACGCATTCTTCACAATACTTTAATAAAATGTCGGAATTTTTTACGGGTTTTCGGGAGTCCATCTTTGTTAATTCCGAAAAGTAAGTTATATTAATTAATTATTAACTTTTTATAATTTAAAGTTATCATAAAATTAAAAATAATGTGCTTACAACTCTCACAAAAAAGTGAATTTTATGAGTAATTAATTTTGCTAAAACTTGATTATTAATTTTTAAAAATCAAAAAGAGAATTATTTGGTTTAATTAAACTACTCACATTTTTAAGATCCTATGTAATCATCGAATTCTTCGAAGCCAAGGCTTTTTATAAATAAATATCCATTTTTATTTTCTTTAGAGACTCTACATCTTAATTCTTTTAATCCTTTCTTTTTGAAGTAATTCCAAATTTCCAAACCCAGTATTGTACCAAATCCTTTATGTTGAAGATCAGGAACGATTCCTAAAGCTGAAATCACTCCAATTTGATTTTTTTCTCCAGTATAATGAATTATACCAAATCCAGATTCTTTATTATTGATTTTAGCAATTAAAAAGATTACATTAGGGTCTTCAATTAACTTTTTCAATACATCCTTAGAAAAAGGTTTATAAGGCATTGTTGTTGACATCCAGATATGTTTATGTAATTGGATAAAGGTTTCAACATCATTTTTAGTTGCTTCACGAATGATAACTTTATTTAAAGTGTTATCAATTTTTCTTTTCAAATTGGTTTCAAATTTTTTTGTAATTCTCTCAATTGGAAGCCTCATATGAATATAACTCTCATCATCTTTTAAAAGATCTAAAGTTTCTGCTAATGAACGCAAAATAATTGATCTAAACCATTCCATTTTCAAACCATTAAATATTATTAATTATCAAAATTTCCAAGTTATAATCTCTCCTTCATATTCTCTAAATCCAAGATTTTTTACGAAATTATAAGAGATCTTATTATCTTTATAAATTTTACATCTTAATTCTTTCACATCTCTTTTTTTAAAATAATCCCATGCTGCCATACCTAATATAGTTCCTAATCCTTTTCTTTGAAGTTCTGGAATAACTCCAAGACCCGCTATAACTCCAATTTCATTCTTATCACCAGTAAAATATAAAACAATAAAACCGCTATCAATGGAATCTACTCCTGCGATTAAGAATTTTATCTCAGGATCATCAAATAACTTTAATATTTTTTCCTTATTTAATTGATGATAAGGCATTGGGGCCGATTTCCATGATTTGTCATGTAACTCGATAATACTGTCAAGATCTACTGGTTTTGCCTCACGAACATCTGCATGAATGATATTATTTTCTATTTTTTCTGTAAGGCTAGCTTCAAATTGTCTTGTAATATCTTGAACGGGAAGGCTCATCTGAATATATTTATAATTGTCTTGTACATTATATTTCAGACCTGAAGTAATACTAATAAAAAAGTTCTTAATTCGACCCATTTTTAATTAAAATTCGTTAATATTAAGATTATAATATAGTATTTACTCATTCTATAATTAAAGTTTTATTTTAATTCCTTAAGAATAAAATATTTATATATCAAGATAAGATAATAAAACTTATCAAAAAAAAAGAATTGTAGGTAAATCTTAATATGACTCTAAGTTTTATATTTATGAAAGTAAAAGCGGGATTTGTAGAACATGTGATTAAAAAATTGTTAGAAATGCCTGAAGTAAAGGAAGCTCATGGCGTTACAGGAGGTATTGATATAATTGTCAAAGTAGAAGCAGATGACATTAATATGATTTCAAAAATTACTCTTTCAAGAATCCATCAAATTGATGGGGTTGAAAGAACAGCAACTCACATTGTTGTACCTCTATAAAGACCATATTCAAGTGATTTGCAAGTGAAATTGAATATTCTAATTAAAATTTTCTTCTTTTACCTCGTTTAGCTTTCGTATATTACTAAAAATGTAAAACAAAGTGAATATAAAAAGGCTTAAAATACCACAAATTAGGAATAAATTGTTTGTACCTAATATTAGTGCTAACGGGCCCGAGGCTATCGTACCCAAGGGCATAGCAATTAAAGATAAAGTTGTGTCAATTGATATCACTCTGCCAACTTTATTTTTAGGTACACTCAAATGTATTATTGTAAAGTAGAGTGAATTTATGGTAGGCATAGAAAACCCAATCATAGCTAAATAAAGCCATATTAATTGAAACATACCTATTGGTACAGTTGCTAATAATGCATACCCTATAGATGAAATTATGTATGCGATAAAGATCATCCGCATTTTGTATTTCCACTTTTTCTTGAAAGCAGTGATAAGACCTCCAATTAACATCCCAATATTAAAAGCAATTGAGACAAGAGAGAAATCTACAACAGTGCCTCCATGAATTACTTTAACATAATAAGCGGTTAATGTACTTCTTGGTTGATTGAGAAAATTAAGAATCATAAATACCATCATCATACCAAGAATTCCAGGAATAGCACGAATCATTCTAAAACCTTCTTTAAATGCTTGCCAAAAAGAAACTTTTTTCTCATTTTCTTCGGGATCTTTAACACTTGGAATATCAATTAATAGTAATGGGACCACTGCAATTAAAAATGTGATTATATCTATCCATAAAGCTTGTTGAATGCTAAGAAATAATAATAGAAATCCCCCTATTATAGGGCCAACAACATTAATGAAACTAGTTACTAAAAAGTTAATTCCATTTATTCTACTTAATTTATCTTTCGGCACCATACTTGGAATTATAGCGTTCTCAGTTGTGAAATGAAAGGTTTGACATACACTTCGTGTTGCAACAAATATCAATAATAACTGAAATTGCATTAAATTAAAGATGAAAAACAATATAAAGATTAAAGTAGAAAATGCTTGAAGAGAATCTGCTATTAATATAATTTTTTTTCTATCATAATGATCTGTAATAATTCCCGCGATTGGTGATGTAACAGCCATAAAGAAAATAAAAGTAAAGAACGTAATTGAAATGGCAATAGGATCTTCTGTAGTATCTGTTATCCACCATTGTATAACAAAAAAAACTACACTGGAGCCCAGAATTGAAAAAATTTGACCTATCCAAAATATTAAGTAGTTTCTAAAAATCTTTTTATCTCCAATTTCGATCTCCAGACCACTCGCCTATAATAAAGTAAAATAGCTGTTTATATTTAACTATAAAGTAAACTCTTTAAGTTTTTGGTTTAGGTTTCAATTAAACAAATTACTTAAAACAATTTAAAAATACAATTGATGTTAATCTTATAATAGTTTTATAGATATATCGATAAAATTGTTTTTTTTATCAATGTTTAAGTGTATATCTTCAATATTGCATACTACTTTTCTATTTAAGTTCTGCAAATATATTCCTTCTGTGATTCCACATACTATATAATAAAAATATATAAATTCATCAGAATTTTGCAAATAATCTGAGTTTTTTATTCTATAAACAATTTTTTTTTCTGTAAGTTCTCGAATAGAAATATCTAAATCATCTTGAAAAAAATCGTACGAATTATAAAATTCTCTAAAGAGCTTCAAATGATTTTTTGGATCAGTTATTTCTCTTGCTTCTTTGAATGCCTCTAAATAGGGTTCTCCGATAGGAAATTGGAATTTCTCTAAAATTTTCCAACCTATTTCTTTAAATTTTAGTTCATCATTAGGATATTTATCTTTTAAAGCATACAAAAGAGCTTGAAGGAAAGAATTAACTAATTCTTTATTTAAATACTCCCTTCTCTTACTAAAATAAAGATGAGCAGAACCTATTTCTTTTTTAATAACCAGACCTTCAGTTTCTAAAGATCTTATATGTGTTGAAACAGTATTACGGTGAGCACCAGTTTTTTCTGAAAGTTCGGTTATAGTTAAACCAGAAGGATTATCATCTAATTCTACTAAAATTTTGGATCTATAATCATTTTTTTTGTTGTAATTCATTATATTATTTTTAAATTATAATTTAACATAAGGTGTAGAATTTAAAATTGTTGTGTAATGCACAATATTTATATATTTATTCCTATAAGTATGTAACTTAATAATTAATTCAATTTCCTCAAATTTCTATATTAGATAAGGATAAATCTATGTGTTAAAAATGATTGAAAACCGAATTCTATTAACAACTCCAACATATCCTTACCCTACCCTTCCAGCTAACGATTCTCTTACTGATGCTACAGGACAACGCTTTACTAAGGGTGATGATATATTTACCTTAATATCTCATACTCACTGTTACGCTAATCATATTTTAGCTCAAAATATCGATACTCCTGCAACCTTACTAGAATATCCACGATGGAAAGATTTTAAAAAAGAGGTAGATAAGGGATATCCAATTGTAGGCATCAGTGCATTTCCACCCCATCTGGATAATGTTATGAAAATGTGTGAATATATTAGAGAAAAATCTCCTGAAACAATAATCATGCTGGGTTCATATGCTGCTCAAGCATTCAAAGCCAAATATGATGAAGAAACACAGAAAAAGTACGTAGATTATGTCGTTAAAGGTGAGGGTGTTAAATTT
Organism: Candidatus Hodarchaeota archaeon; assembly: GCA_048887165.1. Lineage (GTDB taxonomy): Archaea > Asgardarchaeota > Lokiarchaeia > Sigyniarchaeales > SOKP01 > SOKP01. The sequence goes on from JBHLJZ010000026.1 coordinate 14,473, forward strand.
CTTCGAGAATTTTTAGGTGAGGACACCAATAAACCTATTGAACAAAAATTAATGCCTAAATGTGGTGGTGCTCCTTGGTTTATAAATAGGTATCCAATCGGTAATGTAGGTTTTGTTGTCACAGGATTAGGCTGTCCAGGGGGTTGTGATTTTTGTTCAACTACAGAAATGTTTGGATTCAAACGAATTGAGTTATTATCTCCACAAGAATTTGTAGAACACATAAACCTTTACCATAAGCATTTTCCTGAGGTACGACTAATTTTTGCTATCGAAGAAGATCATTTTCGCCATCCAGAATATTTGTTTGAAACGAAAAAGTATTGGGAATCTAATCCAGAAGTGGTTGAATCTCTTGATTGGCTAGCCTTTGGATCGGTGGATAATATTTATAAATTCGCTAAACAATATGGTTGGGATACTATTGCTGAAATAGGAATAGGAGCAATTTTTATAGGAGTTGAATCTAAATTTGCAGGAGAACATGGTTACAGTAAACGTCAAGAAATTGATGCTCGTAAAGTATTTGATAAGCTTCATTCAATGGGAATAAGGACTCTAGGTGCATGGATTTGCGGTTGGGATTTTCATAATCATTCAAATATTTATGAAGACCTTAATTATTTTGTTGCATGTTATCCTACATTCCAGCAATTAACAAGACTATCTCCATTTCCTGGAACAGTTTTATATGAAAAAATGAAAGAAGAAAACAGAGTCCGCGACGTGCCTTGGGAGGACGTCCATTTCTGGAGTGGGAGTCAAGAAAACATTGCACTTGAAACTCATGAAACTCTCAATCTCACTGAATATGGTTATGACTTATTATATAAAACATGGGGACCCTCAATATTAAGAAAGTTAGATGTGACTCTTAATGGGTATAAATTTTGTATAGATTCTGCCAATCCAATAATGAGAGAGCATAAAGCAATTTTCTTTAAGCGTCAGGCAGGTCTTTTATGGAATTCAATCAATGCTATGGATCGATTTGCTCCTAATGGGGTAGTGAGAAGAAGAGTTCGAAAGACTGATGAAAAATATAGAAATTTAATAGGGGAGCCCACTCCAATTATGAATTACTTAACAAGAGTAATAGAAAAACGAGCAAGAAAATTTAAAGTAAAAAACATGTTAGATCCTTTTAATAGATATCCTAAAGAAGAACCATTCAAACGTTATTTATACGAAAAAGATGGAAAATTAAATAAAAAAGCAACAGCATACAAGACTCAAGAACCAACTAAAAAACCCTTTGCAATGAAATGGACAAATTTTGAATTAAAATTATTAGCTCGTATATTGAAGATTATCAGGACATTCAAAAGGAATAGATCAGATAAGGATATTGATAATTATATCATTGAAACTGTTAAAACTCGTAATTTTATTGCATTTTAATTCTAATTTTTGAATTTTTATGAGATCGAATTCCTTTATTAGCCAAAAACCAGGTAATACTCCAATTGGGGGTATTCCATTAGATTATTTCCCTAGAAATTGTGGATTTTGGCTAAACCTTTATGAAGGCTTAGATAAAGGTAAAAAATTATTCTTTAGAGATAGTGTACATGGAAATGGTGATCCTGAGAGTACTATTGTATTTGTTCATGGTAATCCAGAATGCTCTTATACATATAGAAAAATAATTAAATCTTTGATCAATAAGGCTAAAAAACCATTTAGATTAATAAATATGGATCATTTAGGGTTTGGATTATCTGATCAAGCTACATATGAAATGGTTTGTATGGATCACAGTAAAAATCTATTCCAACTAATTAAAACATTGGATCTAAATAACGTGACTCTAATAATTCACGATTGGGGTGGTCCAATTGGTATAGGTGCATTCTTAAAAGAACCAGAACGGCTTTCAAATTTAATAATACTAAATAGTACCGTTTTTCCCATATCAAAAGAAGGAAAAACATATAATAATTATCCTATATCTTGGTTAGGCTGGGCTAGATCGCCTTATATTATTCCAAATCACTTTTGGGGATCATTATCTTCTTTTACAATTTTTTTAAAACCTTTAAAACCAATACATATATTATTACGGATGTTGAAATATCTCATATTAGCAGAATTTAACATATATCCTAATGATGAATTAATCCCCCGTAAATTGTTTCGATTACAATTTCGATCCAAGTTAAATATATTAAGTTCTAAACGATTAGTTCTCCAAACTCCTCATTGGGGACATGGAAATGTATATAGAGAGCCTCATTTCGGAAGAAGAAGTACTAAACAATTTTACCAATTTATCCAGAATAATATAGGAAAGTTCTGGGGGCTTAAAGGACAAAATGTAGGAGTAAGGTTAGTTTTTGGATCGTGGGATGCCGTATGTAAAAAGTCTGTTATTTCACAGTGGTTAGAAAACTTACCTCAACTTAAAGGCTATGTAAAAATTTTCAAAAATGAAAGTCATTTTATTCAAGAAACAAAACCTAATTACATCGCAGAATTAATATTAGAAATTACAAACTTAAAATAAATTAAAGCTTTTACATCTGAATTAAACAAGAAGATTAGAACTCAATAGCTAATTTATTATTTTTAACTTTAAAATGCACTTCTAAGTCTCTACAAACATCAATTAGATGCTCATACAAAATTTCCCTTGTCCATTTAGGTAATTCAATATCTATTTTCAAAAGTTTTTCAGCTAACTTCTTCATCCCGAAAACCTGATATTTTCTTTTTTTTTCTCTTGAATTACAAAAAAAACTCTTGAAATAAAATATTGACAATTTTTTGATTTGTTCTATTATACTGAGATAACAAAACTGAGAAAGAAAAATTTAAATAATTAATTTAAAATTTTTCCGAAATCTCTTTTTATAGTAATTAGCTATATAATGATGTTATAATACTTTAATTGTTATAACTAAATAAAGAGTCTTGATTCAGCAGATTGATCTTTTTTCTTCTTTAATATTTTATATATAGCGTCTATAAAATTATTTTGCTTAATAACATACGAATCCTTTCGAATAGCAAACATACCAGCTTCGGTACAGATGGCTTTTATATCCGCACCGGTTGCATATTCGGTTAATTTTACTAATTCTTTTAAATCTATGTTTTCTTCGATGTTTAAAAATCTCATATGGATCTTAAATATCGATTTCCTTGCTTTTTCATCAGGTATCGGAAATTCTATGATTCGATCGAATCTTCCTGGTCTTAATAAAGCAGGATCAAGAATGTCAATCCTATTAGTAGCTCCAATGATTTTCACATCTCCTCGATTATCAAAACCATCTAATTCGCTTAATAGTTGCATCATTGTTCTTTGGACTTCTCTATCACCAGAAGTCGAGTCTTCCATCCTAACTGCTGCTATTGCATCCAGCTCATCAATCAGTAATATTGTAGGTGATTTTTGCCTTGCTAATTGAAATATTTCTCGGACATATCTTGCTCCTTCTCCTATGAATTTTTGAACTAATTCAGAGCCAATAACTCTAATAAATGTAGATTTTGTCTCATGAGCAACTGCTTTTGCTAATAAAGTTTTACCAGTCCCAGGAGGTCCATGTAATAATATGCCTTTTGGTGGGTCAATTCCGACTCTCTTAAATAATTCTGGTTTGATTAGAGGTAATTCTACAGTTTCTCTTACTTCTTGAATCTGCTCATCTAAACCTCCAACATCATTATATGAGGTATCTGGAATATAATCTGCTAGTTCCATTCCTTTTATAAAGGGATCTAGTTTACTAGGTAAGATTTCCATAATAGCAAATGTACTTTGATTGAGCGCAACACTCATTCCAGGGGATAATTTTTCACTCTTAACAGTTTTACTAGTTTTAACTACAAAATCAGGACCAGAAGAACTTTTAATTATCACCCTTTCATTATTTGCATCTAGCACATCGATTATCGTTCCAGTGATTAGGCTTGGTTCCCTTAATCTATTTATTTCATTTCTTAAGTTTTGAACCTCATGTTCTAATCGAATGGTTTCCGATTTTATTAGCTGTCTTTCAGTTTCAAGGTTTTTAATTCTTTTTTCTAGATGATGAGAATAAGTTAATAAATATTCATCATTTTCATTTTTTCGTTCCTTTTTATCATCTTTACCTTCTGAAAGCATCTTAGTAACTCGATGTTATTTTAGTATTTATTCTATATCAACAAAGTTCGTTATAATATATATGCTTTTTTTATTCGATATTAAAATGTTAGTATATTATTTTAATTAAATTAAGTTCCTTTTTTATTTTTTTGATTTTATTGATATTTTCATTTATAGATGCAAATTTATCTACAAAAGCTATAATTAATTTTATAAGGGTAAACCAAGATTAATTTTGGTTAGATAGAGATTAAGATTATAAATAGCAGATAAAAACTGACTAGAAAAAGGTCAATTGAATCAGTTTAAATTCAAGTCTTTATAGTTCAAAAAATTATTAATAAATATTCATTAAATGATGATATTTTAATCTATTCTTCAATTTTACAAACTAAATCATATAATTGTTAAAATATCAAATAAAGGTAAGAATATGCCAGAACCTATAAATATGTATGAAAAGTATTTTAAAGACCCTAAAAGGGAGCCTGTTTTGATTGATTATGTTAGAACTCCGATAGGGAAAAGGAATGGTACAGTTGGACGTCATCGGGGAGATGATTTAGTAGTTCATTGTTATCGCGCAATTATAGAAAGAAATGATTTTGATCCAAATTTAATTGGAGATTCAATAGTATCATGTAACAGCCAAATTGGGGATTGTGCATTGGATATCGGTAGAACAGCAGCACTTTCAGCTCATTTACCTGTAAGTGTAGGCGGTATGTCTATCAATCGTCAATGTTCTAGTGGTGCTCAAACTGCCTTATCAGCTTGGCAAGCAATTGCTTCTGGAATTCACGATTGTGTTATTTGTGGGGGAGTAGAAGTTCAGAATCGTTACCCAATAATGTCGGATTCATATATTTTTGATGAGAAACTGGGAAAACCCGTAATGATCGCTCCTAATAAAAAAATTTTAACCAATCCAGAAGTAGCAGCAAAACTAGAAGAATACAAAACTACTTTTGCCGGTCAGATTAATTCAGCTCATGTGATGGGTCAAGTTTGGATGGAAAAAGCCGTAAAAACCTTAGAAGAATATAGACATGAAGTAGATAATTTGTCTTTACTTTCACATCAAAAAGCGTGCTCAACTTGGGATGAGAGAGGAAAAGAAATCGAACCTATTTGGTGTCCAAAATTAAACGAAGAAACGGGAGAACCATTATTGGATGAAAACAACGAAGTTGCTAAGGATTCAAGTCTTTCAGTATTAACAGAGAGAGATGAAAGCCCACGCCCCGGAACCTCAATGGAAAAACTAGCTAGTTTAAGAACCATAATTGGTAGAAAAAGTAAGGCTTTTCTAACAGCAGGAAATAGTTGTCCCACAAGTGATGGAGCAGCAGCCCAACTATGGATGACTCGAGCTTTAGCAGATGAGCTTGGATTGAAACCACGAGCGACGATCGTAAATTGTGCAATTGTTGGTACAGATCCAGTATTACAGCTAACAGGACCAATTAAAGCCATGCCGATTGCATTGGAGCGGGCAAATCTAAGTTTTGATGATATGAGTTTTATTGAAATCAATGAAGCATTTAGTTCAGTAGTTTATGCTTGCTGTTATGATTTGGGATTGGATTGGAATGATCCCAGATTTAATCCTTGGGGAGGTGCGATTGCGTTAGGACATCCTACTGGAGCCACGGGTAGTAGATTAATTGGATCTAATCTCCATCAATTAGAAGAATCCGATAAAGAATTTGCCATATCATCAATGTGTGTCGGATTAGGCATGGCGATCGCAACTATCATTAGAAATGAAAATCCTAAATAATTTTTTTTCTTTTGATTTCATATCTTTTTATCAAATGTTTTTTAATAATAATTAATATGTTCTTAATTAGCAAACAATAGGATACTTATTATGAATTCAAGAGAACGTGTAAAAGCAGCATTGTATTTTAATAAACCTGATAAGGTGCCTGTTTTTAATACATTACTTGGAGATGTTTTACCTTTAATTCTAGTTCAATCTAAAAATTGGAAGCCCGGATGGAAAGAAGGTGAAGAAAACTTATTTCCTCACATGAAAATTGGTTATAATTGGGATAAACCTGCTTGGGCTAAAAAACCAGAATATGAAGGAAATAAGTGGAGAGCGATTCCACATGAAGAAATTGATGAGTGGGGGTGTATTTGGAATATGAAAGGAAATGAGAAAGACCAAGGCCACCCTGGAAGAGTTTCTTTACCGGATTGGGAAGATTATGATCATTATTTTTCAAAATACAATCCAGATCCTACAGATAAATCTAGATATAGATTAGCGTTTGAATTAAAGGAAAATGGTGATCCCGATAAATATCGAGTTATTGTACCAAAATATCATGGCCCATCTCAACTTGCTTCTTATATTCGTGGTTTTAATAATTATCTAATAGACCATAAAAGAAATTCGACTCATTTGAAGAGATTATTAGAATATATTGCTGATTATCATATTCAAGTTATGAAATTTTCAATTGATTATGGATTAGAACCCCATGGAGTATGGTTAACTGATGATCTAGGAGAACAAAGCGGACCTTTTATTAGCCCAAAAATGTTTGAATTATTTTATGAATCATCGTATAAGAAAATTTTTGATAAGGCTCATAAATTAGGCTTGGATGTACATTTACATTGTTGTGGTAAAATAGATCCATTATTACCCATTCTGATTAAATGGGGATTAAATGCAATTGAGTTAGACAGTCCCAGAATGTGTGGTTATCCTGATCTTAGACCATACCGTGGCAAAATAATGTTTTGGGGGTGTGTTAATATTCAATCAATCTATCCACAAGGAACTCCAGAAGAAGTCGAAAGAGAAACTTGGCATATGATAAGGAATTTAGGAACTAAAGATGGAGGTTTTGGAGCTTGGTTTTACGATGATATTAAAGTTATTAAAGCTCCAAGGAAAAATGTAAAAGCCTTTGAAAGGGGTTTAGAAAAATTTGGTACTTATTCTAAAATTCCCTCCAATTGGTGGGAGGAACCATTTATCGATGAATGGCAAGATCATATCGTTCCTCCATTACCTTCTTCAAATTAAGCGATCTATTGAACTTATTTAAGTAGTAAAAACAATATATGTTTAGCTAACTTCGAAATAAGGGGAAATTATTCAAAGATGGATGCTGTAGAAAGAGTGTTAAAAGCTATAAATCATGAAGAACCAGATAGAGTACCTGCATTTGAAAGCGCGTTTACCAATAATACTATTGTGAGACATTACGGAATAAATCCTACTTCTGGACGGGGATACAAAATCGCATATGAATTTTTTCAAAGGGCTAAAATAGATTTAGTCTTAAGTTATGTGAGTCCTTTGCCTCGAATTTGGTTCAAACGTGGAAAAGGTTTTATTGACGAATATGGTCGAATAATAAAATTTGATATTCAAAAAGATGGTACTTTAATATTAGCTTACTATGGAGGATATCTTAAATCATTCGAAGATTATGAAAGTTGGGAAAGGATAGAACTTAATTCTGAGAAACGATTAAAAAGTTTCTTAGATGGGCGATCAGTTCAAGAAGAAATGAATAACGAAATATTCTCAATTCCATCAATAGCTAGCCTTTTAGAAAATCCCCTTGAAGGTTTTGGCTTAACAACCTTTTCTAAAATTCTAGCAAAACCCGCTCAAGCAAAAAAAATATTTGATGATTATGGTAAAATTACCGTTGAATTAGTAAAGATTTTAGCAGAAAACGATGCAAAAATAGTACTCTTATGGGATGATTATGGTTATAAGAATGGTTTATTTATGAAACCAATTAATTATCAAAAATATATCTTTCCCTGGTTGAAGAGAATTTGCGAGACGGCTCATAAGAATGACTGTAAAATAATGCTGCATTCTGATGGAGATATTTTGGAAATTTTTGATGATATTGTTAAATGCGGGGTTAATATTATAAATCCAATTGAACCAACAACAAACAATCCTAAATATGATATATTCGAGTTAAACAAAAAATATGGTGATAAAATAACCTTTTCTGGAAACATAAATCCTGTTTGGCTCGCTATAGGGGAAATTCCTGAGATTGAAGCTTACGCGAGAAAGCTAATTAGAGAACTGGCTCCAGGTGGAGGCTATCTTTTTGGTAGCGGACACTCAATACATCCAGCAGTCACAATCGATAGATTTGAAGCAATGCAGAATGTAAGAAGAAAGTATGGTAATTATCCTATAGGAAATATCCCTAATTAATCTCTGATTAATTAAAAATCTACTAATAAAATGGATTTTGATTTTTTTACAAAAACAGAAACAATTAAATCATAACTTATTTTATTCTTAATCACCTTGAAATCCAAATTTTAAATCAAAATCAAAAAGGTGAAAAATAATATGATTATAATGATAACTATATGGTATCCTCCAGATAAGTCTGCAGATATGGCAAAATTATATTTAAAGCAACCTAGAACGATTCCATATGTGACAAAATGGCGAGTTTATAATTGTGCTGCTGGAAAAGAAGGAATGAAAGCGTATCATTTAATTTATACAGAGAAAGGAAAAGGAGAAGAAGCAGGGATGGAACTTTTCAAATATTTTGTTCCGTTTACTCAAGTTGAAGGATTTAGAATTCAATCTGAATCCTTAATAGGAGTCTCTGATAGTTATAAAATGCTAGGAATGAAATGGGAGTAAATAATAATCAACTATTGAATTTTTTTTTATTAAAATAGTTTTAATTATACAATAAATCAAATAAAAAATTTTTACAAAAACGGAAACAATTAAATCATAACTTATTTTATTCTTAATCACCTTGAAATCCAAATTTTAAATCAAAATCAAAAAGGTGAAAAATAAAATGGGTATTATAATGATAACTGCATGGTATCCTCCAAATAAAAGTGCGGATATGGCTAAACTATATTTAAAGCAACCTAGACAGATTCCTTTTGTAAAAAAATGGCGAGTTTTTAATTGCGCTGCTGGAAAGGAAGGTATGAAACAATATCATTTAATATACACTGAAGAAGGGAAAGCAGAAGAAGCAGGTATGGCTTTAATGAAATATTTCGTACCTTTTAGCGAAATGGAAGGATTCAACCTTCAGTTTGAATCCGTGATAGGTGTTTCTGATAGTTATAAAATGCTAGGAATGAAATGGGAGTAAATTATTGGCTAACTTTGAAATAAAAAATCAAATATTTTTTTTTTTAATTTCTGCCTTATATTATTGTTTAAAAAAAGAGATAAGAAAGAATATTTTTTATTTTATTTATTAATCCGTGTGAGCAGAGATTATCAAATCAGCAAATAACTTCATATCGTTCAATAATGTATTTAACTTCTCTTGAGATTCTTTATCTAACTCTCTAGATTTCATAACGAGAACTGAAATTATATACTTAAAAATATGAAGCTGAATTTCTTTTCCATCATCATTTCGTCCTTGAAACATAGCAGAATCGGACATAAAAATGTTTTCTCTTACTGTATTACATGAATTGATAAAATCTCTTAAATCTCCTCTTAATGTTAATCCACTACTAACTCCTTGGACGTTATGTACTATTACATTGCCAGATACATCAGCTACAATTATTTTAGCTTTAATTTCCTCTAATTTTGCTTCTGCTTTTTCTACATGAGCTTTTAAATCAGTATAAGAAGATATTAAAATATCGCGAAATACTTTTGCTAATTCATCTTGCTGATAAATACTTGTTAACATATAATCGAAATCATAGTCTTTAAAAATGTTAAGAAACATATCTTTGGCCTTCTTAACATTTGTATCTAATAGTTCTTTTTGATAATCCTCAGTATCATATTTATGAAGGAATAAGAAAATTTTAGGTTTTTCATTATTTTTTCGATAAATATCTAATAATCCTTCAAAATACTCTTTAGCTCTCTCAAAATTATTTGGATCATGCAGGTCAACTATAGGAATTAAAATATCGGTTCCTCGAAATATTTCAGGTTTTTCCATGTATTCCTTCCTATATTGTTCCTGACCACCAAAATCAAATATTCCAACTTGTAATCCTAAAAAGGGATGCCTTCTTGTTTCATAAAGAATGGTGGGACTAAGACTTTTTGTATCTTCAGGACTTTTTTCAGCAAATGCAACAGAATATACACTTGTTTTACCACACCCTCCCAGCCCTACTAAACTAATTTTCATGGTTTTTTCATTCTCTTAAGAGTCTATTACTTTTTTAATATAATAATTTATTTCATTTAACTTTTTTAATAAAATTTAACTTAGATTTTTATTCTTTTATTTCTAATTTGAATGTTCTTGAAAAAATTTTTCCAAAGGAATCTGAAGCTGCTTCTACCAAAATATCTCCATATACTATTTGATCATCTTTTTCTTCTAAAGGATAACCGATATCAATTGTCTCAAAGGGGAAGAGTTCTTTAATAGTAGTAATCCATGGTCTACTCTCAAATACCTCTTCTAAACTTACAATTCTTATTTTAAGATTTTCTAAAACAAACCCAATTGTATTAGTCAAATGAATATTAAATACCTTATCTTCTTCATTTATATCCTTGGAAACGCTTAGGAACTTCTTTGTACCGAAAGAAGACTTTACTGCCGTCTGGTCAGTTTCGGGTTTGGTATCAATTCTGGGTTCTTCTTTAATTGCGTCCCTAACAATGAATACCTTACGTTTCTGAATGTTGTATTGAGATACTTTTTTAAGTTTAGCCAAGAATAAGACAGAATTTAAATTGATAGTATTGAATGGTTCGATTTTTAAATAACCTTTTTTTGCAGCATCTTCTATAATTTCAGCACCCAGTCCTGATCTAGCAAATACAGTATTTTTGTTAGGGCCACTTCCAACGGATCCAACAGATATATCCGCATTTTCAGCTGTTAAATCAGTACAGAAATTGCAACTTGATGATTTAAATTTATCTAGCTCTTTAATCGTATATGATTTTACTGGCTCTCCTTTGAGTTCATAATAAATATGGAATTTTCCCTTATTAATATCCATTTTTCTAACCTTAGCCAAATCGATTCCATCCTTTTCAAAAAATGGATATAATGCTTCTGGTGCGAAGGAATCCATACAAAATAAACCGATCTTTAATATATGGGCACGCATGAAATATTTGAGCATTCCTGCTGGAGAATTTGTCATTTTATCAACAGCATCAATATTACAGGGAGTGCCCACAAAAGCTATTGAACGGTAATCTCGGCGAATCGCATCCATTAACGCTTCCACAGTTTGGGAATGGGAATAAATAGAACCAGATGCCTTAATAGCATCATCTTTAGATGTAATTATTTGAGCTATCGGATGCCATGGATTTTTAGGATTCCTCATAGTTACTATAGCCGCATCTATTAAGTGTTCATCAAATAAATAACTTAAAAGAGAAGTCACCGTTCCACCATCTTGTCCTCCAATTACCTCAGGAATATTAGTGTTAGCAACATACCCTGTTTTAAATTCACCCATTAACTGAATTGGATCAGTTATTGTTCTTGGGCATTGGTTATAACAAATGCCACAGCCTGTACACTTTCCGATGAGTTTAGGTTGTGCAGCAATATCATCCCATTCAAGTACAGGGCAGACCGCAGCGCAAGTACCGCACTCAGTACATATACCTGCTCGGATGATCTCCTTCATCAGCATTCCATAAGAATCTTTCTTACCTTCAAGTTTCTTTTGAATGTAATCAAATGAATAGTCATATTGAGAAGCACTTTGTTCCTTGCTGTTTCCAGTCATAGTAAATTTACCATTAACTACTCGAAACTAATTTTGTTAATTTGTTCAAATTCTTATGTGAATGAAATGGATTACTTATAATAAAATTTATTAATTAAACGATAAGGTATTCAAGCTTATTTGCTTAATTATTAAAATTCGAATTATATTTTGATTAAGTTATTATTAGCTTCAGATTATTAACTATTGTATGATGATGGGTAGAATTTTTATGAATCCATAAATATAGTTTAAGATTTTGTGATTTCAATAAATGAAATGGGAAAACAATGCACTTAAATGAATCTAAAGATTAAATATGCATAAAATCAAATATAAAAAGTTAATTTTATGAAAATTCAAAATATTTATGTAAATACACCATTAAGGGATTACGAGGTAAAGATTGATTGGCGGAGTATTATGAATTATGCCGCAGCAATTGAAGATGATAATCCAATATATTTTGATGATGAAAGAGAAGATGATATTGTAGCTCATCCTGTATTCATTGTTGCGGTAACATGGCCAATCATAAAAAATCTTGAAGATTATATATTATTGGATAAATTCCCGACAAAAGTTCTGAAAACTGTTGTCCATTATACTGAGCATATAAGACTTTATCGATCAATTAAACCTAAAGATAGCTTAATTATTAAAGGAAAAATTGTAGCAATGTTATCCCATCGATCAGGAACTCATATTATACTTAGGTTAGATGCATTTGACACAAATAAATATCCCGTCTTTACTGAATATACTGGAGCTATGCTTCGCAATGTTAATCTTATTGGAGAAGATATGGGAATAAGCAATATTCCCAAAATCCCTTTAATTGGAGAAAATCTCAAACCGTTATGGAAAAAAATTATTACAATTGATAGACTCAGACCATATATTTATGATGGTTGTACTGATATCGTGTTTCCTATACATACATCGAACAAATTTGCGCATTTCGTTGGATTACCAGGAATTATTTTACAAGGAACCGCGACATTAGCATATGCTGTGAAAGAATTAGTTAACAATGAAACCCAAAGAAATCCCTCATTAGTTGAAGAGATTTCCTGCAAATTTACTGGAATGGTTATTCCTGGAACTGATATAGAAATTCATTTGAATAAAAGAAACGAAATAAAAGAAAAAAAAGAGCTATATTTTGAAGTATTTAACAATAAGGGTAGAAAAGCTATAACGAATGGATACTTAGCAATAAAGAAATGAATTTCTTTATAGAATCATGTAGATTTTATGAATTGTTTTCCATTTCCATTTTTTCTTCTATTATTTTAATCGCATTTGAAGCATGAATCCGTACAACTCTATGGAAATCATTTACCCTTTTCAATAGAGCACTTAGTGCATTTTCGTTGCCATAAGTTTCTAAAAATTTAATTAAACTCAATTTTACTTTATAATTTTCTGCATCATTGCTTCCTAAATATTCAATTAATAAAGCCATATCTTTATTCAATTCACGTCTTAAGTTTTCTTCGTCATATTTGACCCTATACCAATTTTTATGAAATGTATTATAAATAGCATCAACTGCGACCTTTTTAATGAGCCAATAGGTATTCTCATTTGTTAAAATGTTAATTAAAGGATCTATGGATTCGATACTTCCAATTTTCCCCAAGGCTATAATAGCATTTTTTTTCACATCAAGATTTCTTATTTTTATCAGATCAAGAAGGTGCCTTACAAACTCCTTATCTCCAATTTCACCTAATATATAAGCAATACTTTCTCTTATTGTATCATTATCCTTTTTCAAATACGAATAAAGATGATCATATGGAGCAGACTTATTTGCTATATAAATACTCTTAATAGCATCTATAATTTGAAATTTCATGTCTATATCCGTATATTCAAAACTGACATCTTCTATATTGAGAATATCAAGAAGTTCTGGAACAGCAGAAAGATCACCAATTTCTCCCAGAGCTTTTATAGATGCTAAACTTACTTCATTATAAATACTGTCTAAATTATCTACAAGTAAATCTACAGCATCCACTAGCTTTAGTTTTCCACTTAAAATTATAACATTTTCTTTAACGATGAAATCATCAGTCATCAGTAATTTAACGATATCTCTATTGATTTCGTCTCCTAATAGTCTTAAAATTGTTACAATAGATTCTAATAATTCTAAATCCTCTTCTTTTAGAACTTGAGTTACTTCTTGAAGAATCAAATTTTTATATTGTAATAGATTCCTAATTACTTCTGGATATTTTACTTCTAAGAAGCTAGTATCCTCAAAAGGAATGTTTATACTTGATAACTGAAAGCCCATTATTTTAATTATTTCTGATTTATGCACATCAGACAAATTCTTTTTTTTAAGCGATTTTAGAGAACTCTTTATTAAAGTTTCAAGATCGAGTGTTAATATTTGATTTTTTACATATTCCCTTACAGAATTAAATTCATTTTCCAATTCATTGATAAATAGTTCAATTTCAGGCTCTCCGAATCTGATCTTCTTAATCGCTTTTAAAGCAGAGATCCTGAGAGTAGCATTCTCTGTTTTTTGATTTAAAATCCAGTTTAATGGTTCTAAAGCTTTTTCAAATTTTAACTTTCCTAAAGCTTTAGCAGCTTCACATTTAATTTCTACTCCATCATCAGAGACTAAAATGTTTTCTAAAGTATCAAAACATTCATTCTTTAGATCCGGTGCTTCTTTGCTGACTAAACCTAAAAATTTTACTGCACCGAGTCGTTCATTAGCATTTTTATCCGAATCAATTATTTGAGTAAGCATTTTTATTGAATTGTTTAATCCAAACTCTCTCCTTCTCTCAAAAATCTCATTAGGTTGAAGTTTTGGATCTAACATTTCAATATCCTTTCGAATTTTTCAACTAATATATCTTATGTGATTATTTACCTAATAGATCATTCCAAAATAAAAATATTTTCAAGATGTTTCAAAATTTTTGATAAAATTGATGAAAAGAGTAACCTTTTTCTTTTTTATTATCGAAAATAATAATTTTTAATTTTTTACAAATAAGAGAAAAAAAAAGGCTCAAAATAAATATATTTTAAATTCAATAAAAACCATAATTTTATACAAAATAGGAATATATTGAATTTTACAAAATAGGTTTTATTATGAATCTACGTGAACAAATAAATCATCTTAGGGAATACTTATTTGAAAAAATCATTAACTACAAAATCGTTAAATTAAGTGTTATTGCGGTTATTCTTATTTACATTCCCCTCCTTATCATAGGAGTAATAATCGCTGCTACTCTCGATCCTGATGGATATACCATTATAGACAATTGGATTAGTGATCTTGGTACAAGCGCTCATACTCCAGCACCTTATTTATATGATATTGCTTGCATAGTAGCAGGTTCTTTGACCATTCCTTTTTCTTTCTATATGGAAAATTTACTTGCTCCTTTGCCAAAAATAGATGGTAAAAGGAGACATTATTCTAGATTACGATTCAGATTAGCAAGTTATTCACTTCTTTTTGGTTTACTTGGAAATATTGGTTATATTGGTGTTGGAGTTTTTTCTGGCGACCGCAATTACTTCAATTTACATATGATAAATTCTAGCCTTGCTTTTGGAGGTTATACACTTGGAGCTTTTTTTATGGGTTGGCTCATAATTTTCTACAATACTAAAATTCCAAAATGGATTGGCATTTATGGAGTTGTCGGACCATTTTCAACTATTATAATCTTTCTTATAATTAGCAATCCCTTATGGGAATGGTTTTTATTATTTTCTATACTTGCTTGGATTATCCCATTATCTTTAATAGTATTTAATAAGAAGGAACTAATGCCTTCTTAATTTTTTTTCTAAATATACTTTTTTAAAGTGAATTGCCCACTCTTACTTAGAAAAAGAAGTCAATAAATTATGATGTCACTGACGCGAGAACAAAGCAGATGCAAGGATTTGTCTGCCCTAAAAAGACACCGTCCTTTGAGGTTAACATGTTTTTTTCAATATCCTTTGGACTATGATGTTCAATAATTTTAAATCCTCTTTTTGATAAAAATGATACTATCATACTTTCACTAATGGCAAAACCGACTGGCTCCTCAGGAACATTAGAGTCCATATAGCTATACGTCTCCTTCACACCATTTACGTCCTCCATACCACGTGAATAACGTGAGTAGTCAAAGGAAATAGTACTACCAGGACCCGAATTCAATTTAACAAAATCAAGTTATTATGATCAGAATGTAAGAATGATTAAGGTGAGTAAAGCGTTAAAAGAATTAGGTATCGATAAAACCTCTTATTTAATTTTTTTATTTTTTCGATATTTTAAGTATATTTACCAAAAAAATATTCCATCGCAAGATTTCTTGCTTCTTTTAGATGTTTATTAACGGTTTTTTCAGAGATTCCAAATTGTTCAGCTATTTCAGAAGCATTGATCCTTTTTGGAGATTTAAAATAACCATTTAACGCAGCATAACGAGAAATTTCTCTTTGCCGCTTGGTAAATTTAGGAAAGGGAATGGCCGACCTTATAAGTGTGTCATCAGATTGACTCAATTCATTTAGGTCAGATAATCCAATTATCTCGTATTTATTTGTAAATGATGATAATTTTTTGAATAATTGGTTGACGTATTCATTTTGGGATATAATATTAATCAATAAGACCTCTTGTGAAATATGTATTGGAAATAAAAATGCCCAAGGACCCAATTCTACTATTGGAAAGAATCCTGTAGCATTAGTCTGATTCATAATGCATAGAATTTCATCATCACTTTGATTTAATAGTTGGAAAGATTCAGGTTGAAAGCTAGTTTCAATATATTTTTCAAGATCCGCCATTATTTTTCTTTTGAATTTAATTCTTTGCAAAGCAAAAAAATGTTTTTGGTCATATTGAAAAGCATTTAAAATTTCTACGAATTCTAATTCTTGAAAGAGTTCAGAAAATCCTAAATATTCCAAGAAATTTCCAGGTATCTGTAATCGGACTACTTTCATCACATTTATTTCCAAAAAGTAATTTTAATAATATATTATAATTGGAAATTTATTTTATATTTTGCGTGATCACTACCATTTGACTATTTAGATTAAATTAATTTTATTTTTATAGGGTTATTGTTGATTTTTTAGTCAAAATTATTTAAATTAAAAAGAAAGGAGGTTATGTAATGAAAATTCTACTTACAGGAGGCTTCGGAACCGTAGGGATAAGTACATTGAAAGAATTAATAAAAAGAAAATATAAAGTAAGAATTTTTGAAATAAAAAATCGTAGAAATAAAAAAATAGCAAAAGAATTTAAAGAATATGTTGAAATTATGTGGGGAGACTTAAGAAATGAGGAATTAGTAGAAAAAGCAGTTAAGGAACAGGATGTAATTATTCATCTGGCAGCAATTATACCTCCATTAGCTGATACGCACCCAGATTTAGCTGAAACGGTTAATATTGGCGGAACCTTAAATATATTAAACGCTATGAAAAATGAAGAACATAAGCCTAAGATAATTTTCACATCATCTATAGCAGTATATGGGGATAGAAGAACAAATCCTATGATTAAAATTAGTGATCCTCTTAATCCAAGTAATGGGGATTTCTATGCACTTACAAAAATTAATGCAGAACAAATGATCAGAGATTCAGGTTTAGATTATGCTATTTTTCGGTTAACATACATAACTTCTGTTGAAAAACTAGAAATGGATCCTTTAATGTTCCATATGCCATTGGAAACATGCATCGAAATTTGTGATACTAAAGATGTCGGATATGCACTGGTAAATGCAATCGATATTGATGAAGTTTGGGGCGAAATATTTCACATTGCAGGAGGAGAGCTATGTAGAACTACATATGAAGATTATTTAAACAATATGATGGAGATTTTCGGTTTAGGAAAAGATTTTCTACCAAAACAAGCATTTGAACATAAAGATTTTCATTGTGGTTTTATGGACACTAGAAGATCTCAAAACCTGTTCAAATATCAAAGACATACTCTTGAAGATTATTATAATGAAGTGAAAGAAAAAATTGGAACCAAAAGATATTTTATGCCTATGATAAGGTGGGCAGTGCGTTTAAATCTTCTAAAACGCTCTGATGCTTATCGTCGATTTAAATTCTTTAAGAAAAACGTGGGAGCATTTACAGTTTCAGAAAATAGATTTATTAGAAAAATCCTTTCTAATCATTATAACAAAATTGATACACTTGAGAATAGAATTAAAGAATTAGAAAATATATTAAAAGAGCTTCAGGAAAAACTAATAGTAAAAAATTAAGTTTTTTATTAAATCTTAATCTATTCATCATAATTATAATAATTATCAAGTTTATAAATATCAAAATTCATTATCAAAATCAATAATTTCTAAATTAAAGCTTTATTAATTCCCTACATTATTAAAGCAAAAATTATTGAAATAAAACAAAATTATTTAATTTAATTACCAAATTGTTAAATTTTACTTATATCGTTAAATAGAAACAAATTTAAGTATTTATATCATTAAAATTTTAATCAATTATATAGGAAATCGATCAATTGATAAAAAGAATTTGTTAATTTGAAATTTTAAATAAAAATATAATATTAGAGGTGGATGTGTAAAAGAAGATGGAAGAATCTGAAAAGCATCGGATTGGTTACTACGCTTGTCATTGAGGTATTAATATAAGAGGAAAAGTCGATTGCGACAGATTAGCGGAATACGCGAAGGAGATGGATGAGGTTATAGTTTCCAAAACTCATGCGTTTTTATGAACAGAAAGCGGGCAAAATGAAATAATAGAAGATATCAAAGAAAAAGGATTAACTTGTATCGTAGCTTCAGCTTGAACTCCAAGGACCCATGAAGCGATATACAGAGAGACAATAGCTAAAACTGATTTAAGTCCTTACTATTTTCAGATGGTAAACGTAAGGGAGCACTGTTCGTGGTGTACAGAAACTAATGAAGAAGCTTTAGAAAAAGCTAAGATTCTTGTAAAAAGTGGTATTGAAAGGGCAAAAGAATTAGAAGATGTTCCAATCAAAACTGTCCCTGTGGAAAAAGCGACTCTCATCGTTGGTGGAGGTATTGCTGGAATGAATGCTGCATTAGATCTCGCTAATGAAGGTATCAAAGTTTATCTTGTAGAAAGTAAAACAACTATTGGTGGAAGAATGGCACAATTAGATAGAACCTTTCCTACTGATGACTGTGCTATATGAATATGTGGTCCTAAAATGCTCGAAGTGAATCGACATGAAAATATTGAGATTTTAAGTTATAGTGAAGTAAAACAAGTTTCTGGATACGTAGGTAATTATAACGTAACAGTTGAAATGAAACCGAGATACATAAACGATGATTGTAATGGGTGTGGAGCTTGTACTGAAGTATGCCCCGTCTACACATCTAATTATTTTGATGAACATCTAGGGGCTCGAAAGGCTATTGATATAGCTTTTGGTCAGGCTGTACCGTTTTTATATGATGTGCATCGAGATTCTTGTGTTGAATGTTTTAATTGTGTTGAAGCTTGTGAACTAGACGCTATTGACTTCAGTCAAATCCCTAAGGAGGTCAAATTTAAGGTTGGAACAATTATCATAGCAACGGGTTGGGATATTCACGAACCTTATGGTGAATATGGTTATGGAGAATTTGAAAATGTAATAACTCAAGCCCAATTAGAAAGAATGTTAGCACCAAATGGACCATTAGAGGGTCATGTTAGACGTGTTTCAGATAATAAAAAACCAAAAGAAATCGTCTTTATTCAATGTGTTGGGAGTAGAGATACAGAAAGAACCTATTGTAGTGGAGTTTGTTGCATGCTAGCTTTAAAGAATGGTAAATTGCTAAAAGAAGAATTTCCCGATGCAAATATCACAATTTGCTATATCGATATCAGAACTAATGAAAAGGGTTTTGAAGAGTATTACCAACGAGCTAAGGATTCCGATATTAAGATGGTTCGAGGAAAAGTAGGTGAATTCTTTGAAGATCCAGATACTAAAAATGTTAAGATCAGAGTATATTCTTCATTAACAGACGAGATTATTAAAATAGATGCTGATTTGGTAGTGTTATCTACTGCGGCATTACCTTCAGAAGGAACCCAGCAAATTACTAAAGTTTTGAATTTAGACGCAAATAAGTATGGATTTTTAACTGAATCACACTTTGGTTTAATGCCTCAAGAAACGAAAACAAAGGGTATATTTATTGCTGGTTTTGCTCAAGGACCTAAAGATATTGCCTATTCTGTATCACAAGCTAGAGCAGCTGCTAGTAAAGTTGCTGAATTAACAGCACCGGGAGAGATAGATATTGAACTTATTACTGCTGACGTAAATAATAACTTATGCATTGCATGCCGAAGATGCGAGAAAGAATGCCCTAAAATGGCAATCAAAATCGTAGATGAAGAAGGTGCTGTTGTTGATGAAATTAATTGTGATGGATGCGGGATATGTGCTACTTGTTGTCCAACACAAGCCATAGATATTAGATATTATAGGGATCATCAATTATTTGCAGAAATTGATGGCTTATTAGAAGGAGGTTAAACTACAAATGGAAGACTATAAATATAATATTATTATGTTTGCTTGTTTAAAGTGAGGTTATAGTGCTGCTGATTTGGCGGGAGTCTCTCGACTAAAATATACACCTTCAGTAAAAATTATTAAAGTTAAGTGTACTGGGAGAGTGGACGTTAAACATATTTTATATACCATTAAGTCAGGAGCAGATGGTGTTATGGTTGTTGGATGAAGACCTGACGAGTGTCAATTTAAAAAGGGTAATTATACAGCCCAAAAACATGTTGATTTAGCCAATAGAATATTGGAATCTCGTGGATTTGGAAGTCAAAGAGTAAATATGTATTGGTTAAGTGGAGCAGAATCTGAAAAATTAGTAAAAAGTGTGGAAGATTCCTTTGAAAAAATAAGAAGAGCAGGACCAAATCCGATTAACACTATCAATATAAAATCTTCAAAAAAAAAAGTAGTAACTACCCCATAGAATGAACCTTATAATAAAATTTTAGTTATAAGATGACTTCCCTTGCGAAGGAAGGGGTTTTTAAAAATTAAATAATAAGAATATAATTATTAGTAAAGGATAGAAATTGATTTAAATATGGTTCAAATAGCAAATAATAAATTATTCAGTGGAATTTCTCCTAATGAGTTAATGGAAGCAACATATAAAGCTTCAGAGAATTTTCAAGTAAGGGCATTCTTCGAAGCAAAAGAAGAAATACTAAAATCTGGAAAATACTCTGAGCAGGAATTCTATGAAATTCTGGACACTATGATTGATGCCGAGACTGAGCGAAAAATAGTACTAGAAAAAATAATGGGTGGTAAACCTTTATTTCTAGAAGAGATAGCTAAAAAAGTTAAAGAATTCCCACCTGAAAATGTAATTCGAGATATCATATACTTAAAAGAACAAGGATATGTAGAAGAACATGTTGAAGTACAATCAAAAATGGTGACAAAGAAGATAAAGGGAGAAGAAAAACAAGTTGAAGAAAAAGAATATTTCTATAGATACCGAGCAAAAGAACTACCCGTTGAATTTATTGAATATTATTTTGAACCAGTTTCTATTATATTTGATTCAGGAGTATGTTGTCATTGCGGATGGTGTTCTTCTGTCTGTCCAGTAGATGCCATTGAAGTTACAGCAGATACTCTTGAAATTGATGATGAAATTTGTATGAAGTGTGGTTTATGCTTTACTGTATGCCCTCGTTCATTTTCAATTGATCAAGCTTATCAATGTATTAAAAAAGTTGATAAAACATTAACATATTCTGAAAAGATAGGGGGTTATATTGATGCTTATACTGCAACAACAACTAAAGATGAGATCAAGAAGGTACGTCAAGATGGTGGAATCGTTACGTCTCTCCTAGAATACCTACTAGAAAACAAATTAATAGATGCTGCTATTGCTGTTCAACATTCAAGTGATTTATGGAGGCCTGAGCCTGTTATTGTAGAAAGTGTAAAAGATTTATATAAAACAGGTGGTACTAAGTATGCTAATGCTCCATCATTAACAGTTATAGACCAAGCAAAGAAATATGATAAGCTTGCTGTTGTAGGTGTACCTTGTATGATGAAAGCGTTAGAAAAAGGGACTTTATTCCCTAGCGGACTCCCATTCTTCAAAAACATAAGATATAAAATAGGATTATTCTGTATGGAAGCATTTTCCTATGATGATATCATTAAATTAACAAAAGATAAATTTGATCAGGATATAAATGAGTTAACCAAAATGAATATAGATAAGGGGAAATTCATTATAAATCTGAAATCCGGAGAAGAAATGGCAGTTGATCTAAAAGAAGTTCAATCTTATGCAAGAGATAATTGTCATTACTGTGAAGATTTAACCTCAGATTATGCAGATATCTCAGTGGGATCTATCGGATCACAAGGAGGTTATTCTTCAGTAATAACAAGATCTAAAGAAGGAGATGAAATATTTAAAGGAGCAGCTGATGCAGGTCTAATCGAATATCAAAGTTTAAAGGAAGCTAAACCAGGGCAAGGTCTTCTAGAAAGAATAGCAGCATCAAAAAGAAAAAAATGTAAACCTATATTATTAGAAAAACCAAAAGAAAAATTGACAGAATAATGAGTACTAAAACTTTCCAAGATTTAATTGAGGAGGTTCATAATAAAGGAATCTGCCAAGAATGTGGCGGATGTGTTAGTTTCTGCAGTTCAGCAGAATATGATGTAATAGGTTTAAAAGATCCATATAAACCCCCTCAATATATTAATAAAGATAAATGTCTTGAATGTGGAATATGTTATTATATTTGCCCTCAAACTCATGTATTAGATGATGAATTAAATAAAACTTATAATTTTACAGATTATGATTCATTACCAATCGGTTCTTTTAAAGATATTTACTCTTGCCAAGCAACTGATAAGGAATTCTTAGATTATGGAACTGACGGTGGTGTAGTTAATTCTATTATAGATTTCTTAATCAAAAAAAAAATTATCGACGGCTCTATAGTATCGAAAACAGATGCACCTTTCTCTAGGGAAGCTACTTTTGCTGATAGCAAATATGATCTAATAAAAGCCTCTGGAGCTAAATTAGATATTTCTCCTCAACTTAATGAAATTCAGAAATTTTGTACATATACCCATTCTATTCCAAAATTAAATCATTATAAATTTAAAAAGTTAGCAGTTGTGGGGACTCCGTGTCAGTTGTACACGATTAGGTGTATGCAAGATTTAGGAGTAACTCCATCTGAAAATATTGAAATATGTCTTGGATTATTTTGCTATGAGAACTTTTTCTTTGAAAAGTTCCAAATTGAAAAGTTCGAAAAGGATTTCAACATAAAGTTTACTGACATTCAGAAAATAAATATCAAAGAAGATGTAATCTTCAAATTAAAGGATATGGGAAGTGGAGAGAGAGTCATTCATGTTCCCTTTAACCATTTAAAAGATTATATGCGCACTGCATGCAATGCTTGCAGTGATTTTACAAATATATATGCAGATATATCTTTTGGAGGATTGGGTTCTCAAGATAAATACACCACTGTAATTCCAAGAACTAAAAAAGGATTTGATGTATTGAAGAAAGCTCTAGATGCGGGAGTAATAAGAGCTATAGATCTCGATGAACCAAAAAAACATAAGATGATAAATTTGATAACTCAATTTTCAGAATCCAAAATTAAACGTAGAGAAGAATTTATGAGAAATGTAAACTAGAGAGGAGAAAATTATAACCGAATCAAAAAGAGACATAGAACGGAAGAAGTTGTTCGCGGATGCATTCGATTATGTAGAAAAAGTCTACGAACCTCATTTAAAAAATTTATTAAAGAAGTGCTATCAGTGTGGAAGATGTAGTGGTGTATGTCAATTAAGTAAAGTTCAAAAATATGCTCCAAGCAAAATAATCCAATTAATTTTAGAAGGTTTTGAAGACAAAGTTTTAGAAAGTGGGGATTTATGGGATTGTTTGACATGCAATCAATGTCTTAAAGATTGCCCAGTAAAAATTAATTTTGCAGATATTGTTAGAATGGCTCGCTATAAAATGAGGCATGAAAAAAACCAAAATTCAGATGAGCTAGTTGCTCATAAAGGAATTTATACTACAATTTCTGAGATAATGAGCCGACCGTATATTAATACGGATAGAGATATGAATTGGGTTCCAAAAGGATGTAAAATATCAGACAAGGGAAAATTATTGTATTATGTTGGGTGTTTACCTTTTTTCAATTACGAATTTGAAGATCTTACTTCAATTGCTGCAAGCTCGTTAAAAATACTATGCAAGATTGAAAATCAACCTATTGTTGTTTTTAAAGAAGAGATTTGTTGTGGTCATGATATTTATTGGGGACAAGGGAAATTGAAGACATTTATTAAATTAGCAAAAAAAAATTTAGAGATGTTTCAAAAAGCAGGAATCTCCTCCATTATCACAGCCTGTGCAGAATGTTATCGAACTTTTAAGATTGATTATGCTAAGATTTTTGAAGAATTTACTGAAAAAATTGAAATTAAGCACATAATAGAATATATTTATGAAAACTGGAAAAAAAATAAAATAATATTTACAAATCCAAATAAGAAAGATGAAGAGATTACCTTCACTTATCATGATCCATGTCGGTTAAGTCGTTTTTTACCTGAAGATAGTAATATTATTGAAGAAACAAGAGAAATCTTTAAAGAGTTTAAGAAATTAGGATACCAATTCAATGAAATGCCACATAATAAAGAAAATACATTATGTTGTGGCGTAAATTCATGGATGAATTGTAATGAGAAATCAAAAGCTCTAAGATATAAACGTATGCAAGAAGCTAAAGTTGTAGGTTCAAAATTAATTACTTCTTGTCCAAAATGTAATATTCATCTTTCTTGCCTCCAAAATGATTTCGAAGATATTGCTTCGATCGAAATTATGGATTTTTCTGAATTCTTAATAGACCATATTGAAATTGTTGAATCT
>JBHLJZ010000027.1:0-37297 GCA_048887165.1 Candidatus Hodarchaeota archaeon
AACCTAAGTGTTTTACTTTTAAATATATTAATGATCATTTTGATACAGCAGTTCGCTCAACTTACATTATTGAAGAAAACGGTGAAAGCAAATCCTATTTCTCTTTCGGTTTGAGTTATGATGGACAGAATTATGAAATAATAGGTCCGAACTTGGACGAGAGACACATGATTAAATTACTTCAATTTGTTAAAGAGTATGGAAAATATTCTTTAGATGATATAATAACATTGAGTGTCAGTGAGGTTACTTCATTATACAATTATATACAATCATTAGAAGGAAAAGCTCTACTATCTTATGGTTGGCAGGTAAAAATTCCTAATTTAAACTTGTTCTTTAATTCATTAAAGCCAATTTTAAAAGAAAGATTAAAGAATTCAAGTTTTAAAGGTATAACTAAAAGTGTGAGGATAAGCAACTATAGAGAAACTATTGAGTTAGTTATCAAGATTGGAGAAATTGATGAAATTAATATTAAAAAAGGTTATCCAAGTCTTAGTGAGACAGATTTAAGAATTCCTGGTTCAATATTATTTAAAATCCTTTTAGGTGATAAAAAATTTGATGAAATAAATTGTATTATAAAGGATGCCATTATTGATCTATCTTCTAAATCTCTAATTGAAATTATGTTTCCAAAAAAAACTAGTTTATTAGGTTCATATATTTAAATAATTTGAAATTAATATATAAAAAAAAATTATTTGTCTGGAGCCTTTCTTCTCAACCAATTCTCATAAAAAGCATCAATATCAGGCAAGAAGTTGAAAATTGTTGGATATCCAGGGGGTACCGCTTCAACATCTAAAAGTGTAAAGCATCCAGGGCAAAAATATTCTCTCAATTCTTCCCAATCAGGATCACATCCCATATATTTTGGATATAATTCTTCTATTTCCTCTATTGTATCTCTTACTCTTATTCTACATTTGGTTTTCCAATTTACCATATAATCTCCAAATTCGTATCCACAATCGCATTTAACAATTCTTTGCCCTTCTTTTGAAACTATATATAGATGTTCATGTAAAGGCAAAATAATTTTTTCCTTCCAAGGTACACGTCTTTGTAGAATTTCTAGTATCATGTCAAATCGTTTTGGATCTTTCCTTCCGCTTATTATTGGTTTAAGTTCATCCCATGATAATTTTCCATTAATTAGTCTTTCTAATGTCTTTTCATCATATTTTACCATTCATTTCACCTCCATCTCAAAATCATTAGGTAATTTCCAAAATTCCCTAAATTCCTTTGCCCATTTATCAGACAATTTTAAGCTCTCTGAATACATTAGTTTCACAGCCTCATAAAATTTGCCTTCTATAATTTTATTTTTCTCATATTCCCAAAATTCTTCAAATGTCATTGATTTTTCCATTCTTTCTTTTCTTATTTCATCCTGACGTGCTTTAGTAGCTTTTTCATCTATTATCCATACTTCCTTAATCTCATCGTAATTTGCAACTACACCATAAATATTATTCACAAATTTTTCAGTATATATTCCATCATCGAGGTCTTTTTTAACACTATCTATATTTCGCTCAAGTACATCACCATACCCAGGTCCCCCACTCATAGTATAATGAAATATATCAAAATTTTTGAGAAGTACTGGATACATTAAACAATAAGGTTTCCTTACTATATTTGCTTTTAAAAGGCTCTCAAATTCACCATTAACAGGATCCGGATCACCTAATGGGTAATCTTTCCGGTTTTCAAATATCTCTTTTAGATTTGTGTTTGTAGCATAGAGACGATATGCGGTTGCGTTAGGATATCCTCCATGCATGCCTCCACTTCCATGAAAAACGAGCCCCTCCCTTCCTCCGAAGAATTCAACTTTCTCTGAATAAGCGACAAGTCCAATTCCTTCATAATTTCCTCCTCCTCTATATTTCCCATGTCCAGCAATATTAGGTTTAATTCTCCTTGCTAAATATGGTACTCCCCCCTGAAATAGCTCCCAAGTTTCTACATCTCCAAGATCCGATTCAGGATTCCACATTGCATAGCCCCAATCTAATCCATCTCTTACTGCACTTGCTCCTAAACCTTGACCACTTATTTCAAATGTAGATAATGACCATCTTCCGCCTGCTAATGGTCCAGTGGAATAAACTCCACCTCCTTGAATTCCATCACCAGTAAAACCATATCCTGGAACAACCTCTTCTCTATATCCACGAGAAAATAATCCATAAGAGAGATTCTTCATCATTGCTGTATATGCTGGGATTAAATTCCCCCATGGAACTTGGTACGATAAATAAGGATCTCCTGGATTAGTCCATGTTCCTAATGGATAGTTTTTCTCTACAGCATAATATGCGCCATCATTGACTTTATCACCATAGATCATAATTTGTGTTAATAACACCCACTGACCTCCTTCCATAGCTCCTTTTGCGCAATTAAAAGGATTATTTTGAGGTCCATTTGCCCCATCAAATGAAAGGGACATTACTCCATTTTCTTTTACTATAATCTCTAATGGTTGGTTATTAATCTTATCCACTTTTGCTATGGGTTGCCATGCCTCATGTTTATAAGCACCATCCATGAATGCAGCTGCTCTATATCTTCCAGGTATAAGACGTTCTTTAACTCGTTCTAAGAAAACTCTTCTTCCCTCTTCAATAGCTTCTCTTATAAAACGTTTATAATATTCAATTCCCTCTCTTTCAATAAAATCGATGACAGCATCACGAATCATTAAGTTCCCTGCGAGTCTACATTTCTCATCTAGTTCCCAATACATTGGTGTTCGCACGGATCTCCTTGCGCTTATCATATGATCCTTCCAAATTTTATCATTAGAGCCAATCTTTCTACATGTATAATAAACTCCATCATCAAAACGTTGTACTGCTGCCATTATATCGTGACCTGGAGAAATACCTCCAGTATCAATTTGATGGGTTACCCCTCCAGCCCAACCAATCAGTTCTTCCTGCCAAAAAATTGGAATAATAGTTTGGACATCTGTTGTATGAACATTGCCACATTCGGGATCGTTATTTAGAAATATATCACCAGGATTTATTCCAGGATCATCTTCATATTCCTCACGAACCATAAATTTCACAGCTTCACTCATTGTATGGACATGAACTAAAATTCCAGTTGAAACAACTATGGAATCCCCTTCAGGAGTATACAGAGCAAAACATAATTCACCAATCTCTTTAACTATAGGAGAAGCAGCAACATGTAATGCAGTCTCTCTAGCAGATACTAACGCACCTCTTAAAGAAGCATAATTACGCTCAAATCGAAAGGGATCTTCATCTTTTAATGTTAATTTATCGATACCATAACAATATCCTGTTTCTTGAAACATTTTCTCACTTTCTTCTAGCATCTCTTTTAGTGATTTTCCATTCCAACCAAGGTATTTTTCCATTTTTATTTCACCTCCATATGAAAAATTCTATGTCGATCTAATTTTACTTTATAGCTTGGTGGGACAACTAAAGTAGTTGCAGGGGCTTCAATGACAGCAGGACCATTTATAATATTCCCACTTTCAAGTAGACTCATTTCCCAAAGAGAAGCTTCATGCCAATCTTTTCCCCAGAAGATTTCCCTGCTTCCTTTTGATGCTGTATCATTAGGTTTTTGATTTAGTTCGTCTTGCTCAGGTAATCTTGGTTTAGGGACAGGAACGATTCCAGTTCCTATAGCTTTTGTAATATGATAACCAAGTTCAGGGCTTTTTGTGCCTCTACGAAAGATTTCTTCAAAAAGATCATCATAATTTTTAGTTATGGTTATCAATTCTTTTGAATCGTATCGTTCTAATTCAGGTAGAAATTCTATAGTCAATTCTTCAGTCGGAGATTGAACCTCTAAATCATCTAGCATACCAAAATACTGTAATCTTAAAGAGGGTTTGAAAACCATTTCACTAGCATCTCTCCCTTCAGCTTCAAATTCTTTTACGATATTCATTTTTAAATCTGTCCACGTAGAATTGAGTAGAGAAGATACAAAACCATTCATACTGCCATCAGGAGGTAAAACTAAATCTACAGATTTTTCATGACGATATGAATGATCAGCACACGCACATCCAAAAGCTGAAAATGCAGGAGCCCATTCAGGGATCATAATATTTTCAAAATTTAAATCCCTAGTATAACCGGCTACGTGAAGTGGACCACCACCTCCGAAAGAAATCAAAGTATAGTTTTCTGGTCTGAATCCTAATCCTTGGATCATTCCATTTAAATGATTTTTCATATTAATCTCGATAAGGTCTAAAGCACCTCTAGCTGTTATATAAGGGTCCGCTTTTAATGGATTAGAAAGTTGCTCTTCAATATATTTTAGTGCTCGATCCTTATTTAATGGTATTTTACCTCCAAGAAAGTAATTTGGATTAAGGTATCCTAATATTAAGCTACAATCAGTCATAGTTACTGTTTCTACCTGCGATTCTTCATTACAAACTCCTATTTTGTAACCAGCACTTTCAGGTCCAAATTCTAATCTCCCTGAAATCTCATTATATCTAACGTACATCCCTGTACCAGCCCCAATAGAATCTAATGCGATCATGGGGATATTTAAAATAAATCTTCCAAGAGAACTTTCCCATTTAGTTGGAACATACCTTTCCATTACTAAACCTACATCAAAAGAGGTACCTCCTACATCACTAGAAACTAAATTTTTTATGCCATATTGCTCAGAAATAAATTTAGTGCCAATCATTCCACCTATTGGACCTGAAACCATAGTTGGTATAAGAGTTTTATGATAAGGAGATATAGTACCTCCATATGTAGTTAAAATTCTAAGAGGTGCTGGAACTCCTCTTACTTTTAAGCTTTCTGCAATTTTTATCAACTGCTCTCTTGAAGGTTCTGCCGCATACTGCTCAATAATAAGTGCATTTAACCTTGGGGTTTCACCCCTTACTGGGTTGTGCTCACTCGATAATATTATTGGAATCTCTTTTCCTTTCTCCTTCATAATTTCTTCTGCAATCATTTTTACCTGTAATTCATGACTATCATTCATATATGAACATAATAAGCACACACATATACTATCGACACCTAAATCGATTAATTCTTCGATAACATTTTTAGCATCTTCTCTATATAATGGAATCAATTCATCTCCCCAGAAATTAATTCTCCCCCTAACTCCTTTTATTTGTTTTCTAGGTATTAATGGTTTAGGATGTTCATGTTCTCTAGCATGCAGACGTCCTGCGTAATCCAGCCAGATCCAACATTGTAATGCTCTACCCAATCTAAGAAGATCTTCAAATCCTGCATTTACAATGACTCCTATATTACTATTCCCCTCCCTTTCTAACAATCTATTTAGCATAGCTGTACCTGAATATACTAAAGCTTCTACAGTTTTACCTGATTTATCTAAATTCGTATCCCATCGGATTAATGAATCTTTAATAGAATTCAAAATTCCTTCCGACTCATTATGGGGAGTAGTTTGAGCTTTACCCACAGAAAAAGTCCCTTTGTCATCTACAACAAATGCATCGGTCATAGTACCGCCTGTATCAAGTGCAATAGCACGAATATTTCTTATATTATTTGTTTTTGACATTTTTTCCCATCTAAATAAAATATTTCTTATTTTTAGTTAGACATTAGATCTATTTCTTTTTTGAATTTATATAACTTTTTCTTATGGAAATACTGAAAGTAGAAATTATAAATTGGATATAGAATTTTCATAGCTATATTCTTATTTCTAGAATTTATTAATAACTTAGGATTGGGTATGAATAACATTTCAACTGATCTAAAAAATCAAAAGAAAAGGTATCTTAGTATTGATGTTTTTAAAGGTTTATCAGTTGTCTTAATGGTATTTGCGAACGCACTATCTTTTTATGATAATGTTCCTGCTTGGGGCAAACACGCAGATCCTTATGGTTTAACTTATGTGGATTTAGTAGCGCCATTTTTTATTTTTATGTTGGCCTTAAATTTTGAGATTTCCTTTAATAGACGCCTAAAATCATATGGAAGGAAAAATACATATATAAGATTTATTCGAAGATATGTAATTTTTATAATTATCGGATATTCTATTACTTTAGATTATGTTTCCGGAATGATTTTTTTTCGGTGGGGAACCTTCCAAATATTAGGAACATCTGGATTAATATTATTACTTCTTGTAGAGCTTAAACCGTATATAAGATTAGTAGTTGTAATTTTTACGATGCTAGTACATCAATTTCTTCTCAATACTAATTTAAGCTCAGTTATTTACGAAGGAGTTGAAGGTGGATTTTTTGGTATACTCTCATGGATATCATTGATACTCTTATCTTCAATAATATCAAGAGGCTTGATAAATAGGAAAATTAAAGAATGTTTTTTATATGGAGGTATTTTATGCTCAATTTTAGGGATTAGTATAAATTTTTTTTTGAAAATAAGTAGACCATATATTTCGATGTCATATGTATTTATAAGCGTTGGAATCGCTTCGATTTTATATTATATTCTCTATAATATTTTTGAAGTCTGGAATATTAAATTCAAATTTGTTAATCAAGATAATTTTTTAAGCGTTATAGGTAAAAATGCCTTTATGTTATTCCTCATTGATTTCTTAATTATTTATGTTATTTATATAACTATTCCTGTAGATGTCCCTTTCATTCTAATTTTTTCTGTAGGAGTTCTTTCAATTATTGGAATATGGTTCATAGCATATTTAATGAACAAAGTAGAGATGTATATCATAATCTAATATTAATTTATTCCTTATAATTCTACTTGGGTTAATTGTGTTTTTTTTTACTTTCTGATCACATTTCTTACTTTTCGTAAAATATAACAAATATTGATATTTTCAATAAGACTTAAAAAAGCATTTTACTTCTTTATCAATGAATCCAAGTCTTAAATTTAATGCAAAACAAGAGGGGATTAACTATAACTGAACTAGAAAAGGATTATCAAGTGTTTGAAATTAACGATGTACTAGAAGATTTTCAGAGAATTGAAATAGAAGATGAACCTTTATATAGAATATTAAAACCTAGCTCAATATTTCTGTTTATTGATTCAGGAAATAAAAAAGTTTGGTTATGGAACGGGAGACATGCAGATATTCGAAAAAAATTTATCGCTTCGCAATCAGTTCCAAAAATTCGGGATAAATTTTGTATAGATTACCATATAGCTACTGTTGATGACGGTAAAGAGGATTTAGAGTTTAAAGTTTTAGTTGGATTAGATTAAAATCTGAATTAAGGCAAATTTTTATTAGTTTTTAGTTAAATAATTTTATGTTCGTGAAAGATACATTTCACGATTTAAATTTCTTTAAATTTTTATTTTGAATATTTATAATTTTCTTAACTTGAGAGGTACAATAGCACAAAAATAAAAAAAAAGATTGAAATTTTTAAGTTTCCAATTTTTTATCTATTTAAAGAGGTAAAGAGCTATGAACAACAAAGAAACCATTTTTGAGTCAGCAAAAAAAGCATTAGCAAATTTTGAAAATATTAAAGAGTGTATTCAAGGTTTATATGAGATATTGAAAATAACATTACCCTCTGATAATATCTACTTTCAAATAGGACAAGATAACATTGAAGCATTATATCAAAATTTTATTGAATTAATGGTAAATGAATTAGGAGCTAAACAATTTATTGAAAAATTAAAGCGCTCTGAAGTTAATTTAGACATCTCTTTAGATAGTTTATCGAAAAATATCTAATTTAATTAATCTAAAAGTTCAGAAGATCTTGCTCCTACTTTAATACTTTACCTGTTTCTAAATACCAGAGATATAAATCTAATTCTGCCATATTTAATCCTAATAACGCTCCCAACTTTAATAAGACCTTTTCAATATCTAAATATGTTCTTTTAGTAATAGTTTTTGGTTTATCAATTAAACCATATTTAGCTAGAAGATCTACTATATGAAAATCAATAATAGCATAATTTTTATATCCAATATTTCGTAAGAAATGACTTGCTTCCTTTAATCCAATCCCTTTAATATTTTTAACAAGCCAATTTCGTAATTCTTCATCATGAATGGTTTGAGTTTTTATTTGTTCTTCAATTTCTTGTTTTGTTCTCCTAGCTTCAATAATAAATTTAGACCTCACATTCGGAAAACGATACCCATATTCCTTGAATTTTTCTTTTAAATCTGCTTCTGTTAATGTGAGAAACTCATCTCCAATTTTCTCATGAATTTCAATGCATTTTTCAGCCCCACAATTCGCTGTCATAATGCAAAAACATAGCTCTTTGAAAATTT
The DNA here is from genome assembly GCA_048887165.1 of Candidatus Hodarchaeota archaeon. GTDB lineage: Archaea > Asgardarchaeota > Lokiarchaeia > Sigyniarchaeales > SOKP01 > SOKP01. The sequence goes on from JBHLJZ010000027.1 coordinate 8,290, forward strand.
GTCCTATACTTTGGTCTTTAATACTTTCGAATTCTTGAATGCGTGAATTGATTATTATTGAAACTTGATCTTTCTTTAAATTATCCACCGTTTTTATCAAATCATTCATGATTCTTTTATTATAATCAATTATTTATAAGAAAAACTATTTAATTTGATAAGTGATTTAATTAATAGGATATTTAATAAAATTGTAAAAGTAATTTTAATGATATAGAACTAAGGTTAAACTTTTTGAAAAAAAACAAAATTTTAGTTTTAGGTTCTTTAGCTTTTGATTATATAATGACCTTTGAAGAAAATTTCATCAATGCTGTCTCTATAGATCACCAAAAACAAGAATATCAAAGTACTGTTACAGCAAAAAGTCGCACCCAATATTTTGGAGGAACCGCTGGAAATATTGCCTATAACCTTGGCTTAATTAATATTGGTAATATTTCTTTATTTGGTGCTGTTGGAAAAGATTTTGAAAAATTAGGTTATAAAGATCATATTTCTAAATTTAAAAATATTGAATTGGCAGTCGATATTCATGAGGATCTATTTACAGCAGCATGTTATATTGTGAATGATGTAAAATCAAATCAAATGATAATTTTTCACGGAGGTGCTTTAGATCATTGTAAAGAGATAGATTTACGGCAGAAAATTCAAGATCCTGAAAATTATATTTATGCTATTAATTCTACCCAAAGTGTAGAAGCAATGGCTAATTTTGCTGACCAATTATTTGAGTTAAATATTCCTATGATTTTTGACCCTGGTCAAGTAACTCCCCTATTTACAAAAATGATTTTACTAGACATTATTAAAAAGTCCGAAATTTTAATCGGTAATACTTATGAAATTAACCAAGTTAAAAATAAATCAGAGCTCTCTACAAACGAATTATTAAAATATTTAAAGGCTATTATTGTCACTAAGGGTTCCGAGGGATCTGAGTTAATTTACAGTGATAATATAGGACATATTTATAATGTTGATATACCTATAGCTAATCCTAACAATGTAAAAGATACCACAGGTGCTGGAGATGGATATCGTGCAGGTATATTATCTGGATTAATTTTAGATATGACATTATTAGACTCATGTCGTCTGGGATCTATAATTGGATCATTTGTAGTAGAAACTAACGGTGCACAGACACAAAAATTTAACATCCAAGATGTAAGAAAACGTTTTTATAAGACTTATGCTTATATCCCGCCAGAATTAGAAGGTTTGTAGGGGATCTTTTTTTTTTTAGATTTGTGATATCTATATACTATAATGGATAATAAGACAAAATGAAAATTTTAAAATTTAACTAATTAGTTTAAGATAAATTTTCAAGAAATTTGTACACACAAAATCTGTGTACGCATTAATGTAACAGAAAAGATTATCTCTCAAATAATTTAAAAGCAATTAACAAGGTTATCTATATAACAAAATAGTCTAAAAAATTAGTATGCCCAAAAATAGCGAAGATTACGAACTTGATTATTATATAAAAATTGTTGAATTCTTCCAAAGAAAAAATGTGGATCGTAATACTAAAGAAATTTGGAAGAGTAAGTCATTTATTGAATTAATGAATTTATTAAAGAGAACTAAAAATAAAGAATTCGTAAAAAATGCATTAATATTAATTATCTCTCTTTTTGAACGTTTACCACCAGATTTGTACAATAATAGAGGTATTAGTAGTGAAATTTTAAATGAAAAAGACAAAGAATCTTATCTTTCTATACTTAAAACTGAATTTTTTGATGAAGTACCAAATTAAATCTAAATTGTGAACTTTAATTTATATAAGACTAAATTCTTTAAGTAAAACGTGATACCTTTTAAAAATTATTAATCGAATATCTAAATACTAGAAGGTCACAATTTTATTAATGTAAAAAAAGAACTTATTTCATTAATCTCGTTTATTGTAATGGAATTAGTAACATTATTCTTTGTATTCCATATAAATAAAAGAAATAATAATAATAACTATAAAAAAAGTATTCAGAAATCAAATTAATGAAAAATTGAATGCTTAAATTTATTAAATCTTACTTTTATACGATTTATAACCATTTATTTCTTAATAACAGGGGTTTATTATGGTTATTTTTTCACATAAGAAAAGTATGAAAAATAAAAAATTAATTAAAATGTCGATTTTATCTGCCATTTTAATAGGGATATTATTCAATACAATTATTTCTAACAATATTTCACATCAAAATGTTCAGAAAAATACAATTAATGAGCTACAAAACTTAAATTTGTCTGATGAGGATTCAATCTTATTTGAAGGTATTGAAGGCTCATTAAATATTACCGATTATGGCATGTTACATGAAGTAGATCAAGGTATTACAATTACTAATCAAGAAGAAGTTAATCTAACATATTATCTTGACGATGTACATGATTGGAAAGCAAATAAGATTGAAAATAACATTATAAACATTCAAGATAAAAGAAATTGGGTAAATAATTCAGAATTTCTCTCACCAACTATTTATAGAGTATATGAGTCATATTATGAACATCCGGATGATCCAGATCAAGATTATGATAATAATCACAATCCTAATCTAAATAATCCCGACACTGAAATAACTGTCTCAAACGCTCAATATATCCGTGTTCATTTCACTGAAGTTGAGTTCGAGGAAAATTTTGATTATTTGTATATTCGTAATGCTTCGAATGTAATTCATTATGTAAATAGTAGTAGAGAAACTAATTTTTATTCGCCATGGATTTTCGGTGATACCATTAAATTATATTATTATTCAGATTCAATTATTAATGGATTTGGTTATGAGATTGATTACTATGAATATATGAATAGTAGTTCGAATATCAACATCAATTCAAACGACTGGAAATTTAATTATCAAGAAGTTGCGAATGGATTTAATGACCATGGCGCAGGAGAAGTTGATAATGCTACAGCAATGTATATCGCTTTATATGGAGAATATATTGATACTGATCAATATGACTATGATACAGGAGCATTTTCAGAAATTTCTCAGAACTTTACGATACCAAGTGGTCCTTATATTGATGCATATTTAAGTTTTGATTATTATTGTCAATATGCTTTACCTACAAATGATCATTATTTTTATGTGAAAATAAATGGTCAAAAAGTATTTTCTAAAGGTATGTTAGATATAAGTGAATTAGGAAGGAGAAAATGGCTTGGTTCTGGAAAACTTTATACAGATGCATGGAATAATCTAACAAATATTTTTGATGACTATCTTAATGAACAAGAATTCAATATTTCTCTAGGATTTATTATAGGAGCAGGATATACTTATACAGGAGTTGATGATGAAGGTTTAATGAATATTATGTGGTTTGACAATGTATCTCTTGTTGTTACTTCAGGCACAAACTCAACTTTAGAACTTATTAATTTAAAAATAAATTCTGAAGATTTAGAGGATGGAGAAAAATGGGGATATTCAAATAAAACACTTACAGGATTATGGTCTCTTAATCCAATAAATCTCAATTTAAGTACTTCTTCGCCGAATCTAAGTTTCAAGATGAATACTACGATATTTGGATATAGAAATGGTACTTCTAAAATTAACCAACAAAATGTAGAAGGTATACAATATAAAATTCTCAATAATGGTACCATTATTTGGAATTTTTTCCATAATCTCTACATGCCTTCTCAATATAGTGATTTCTACGTTATTATTGAAAAACCAATAAATTGGAAATTTAAATCTGTATTAGATCCTACTCTATTTAATGTTGACTTTGAAGGAGGTAATTATGGAGATGATTTTTTAAAAATCAATAGTACTTATGCATTATATCCAGGCTGGTGGACTTTTATAGCAACTTCTCCAAACTATCTTAATATTTCAAATACTAAAATGTTAAAACAAGGTGAATGGGTTGATACTTCTTTTATTACAGGCGAAACAACAAGAATAAAGACACAAGTAAATTATAGTAATGAAATTCCCCCAAGTATTGAATCAACAGAAGTCAATTTAACTATATATGATCCTGAAGGTTTGGTCTGGTATGAAGAAAGTATGAATCCTTATCCAAATGGAACTGTCATTTTTTCAGAAATAGCATTTACAGCAGTAAATACAGTAGGCGGGCAATATAATTACACAATCTTCTGGAGTAATGGCACTGCTCTCGGAGGAATAGTATCAAACTTTATTATTAATCATAATAGTTCGTTAACATTATTAAAACCAGATGACGCTAAACTTGACTTAAGAACAGCCGGTTTTGTAGGTGATATTATTCCTATAAGAATACTACTAGAAGATTCTGAAAATAACTTAACAATTTCAAATTCGATTATTTCTTATAATTGGACTGATGGTATTCATTATTTTAGTGAAGCTGCATTAGGCATATACGAAACAGTTCTCGACACTGCAGATTTGGGTTCAAGAGGATTATATAGTATTTTTATACAATCTTCTAAAGCTGGTTTCTTTGAAGCAAATCTTACCTTGGAAATTAATTTAGGTGAAGAGACCAGCTTACAGATTCTTGATTCTGATTATAATATAGAATTGCATGCAAATAGTACAATTAAGTTTAATTTTACTGATTTTGATGGAGACGGAATAGATTCAGCAACAGTGAATGTTAGTATAACTAACGCAAGTTTATACACGATTGATAATCTTGGTAATGGAATTTATGATATTGAGTTTAGTACGCAATATATAGATAGTATTGGAATTTATCAAATAGATTTTAGCTTTACAGCAACTAATTACGAACCTCAATATTATACGTATCAATTTCAAATCGTAGAACAAACAGTAATTATTAATATTATATTCGATAATAGAGTCGTTAGTGAAAATTCATTACAGGTTGTGACTTTTTACGATGAGTTAAACATATCAGCAAGAATTATGTCTATTATTGATGTTGAATTTGTTACTGGTGGAGTCATTACTTGGATAAGCGATAACTATGAAGTTAATCTCAATGAGTATCCAAATTTCTGGCGTAATACATCTATTGTCTTTAATCCCAATAATTTCTCTTTTGGAATAAATTATGTCTACTTAGAATTCCAGCATCCTAATTACAAGACTCAAACCTTTGGATTTCAAATTTTAGTAAATCAAATAGAATTTGAAGTAGATTTGGTGGGATTTGACGATACAGTTAGAGTAGGAAAAGGAGGAACGCTCTCAATGGATGTTGAGTTATTAGATCCTGAAACTAGTAATTATATTGAAAATGCTACAGTTACATATAATTGGCAATATGGAGTAGGTTCTTTAACCGAGTCATCTCCAGGAATTTATCACTTAAGCTTAAAATTACCTGAAAATTTACAAGGTAATTTCAATTTTAAAATTATAGTTTCTAAGGAAGGTACTGTATATAAAGCAACTGAATTTTCATTCTTACTAATTGTAGGAGAATCGGGTATACCGAGCTTTTTAATTTGGTTAATATTAATTGCCGCTGCTGCAATAATCGGTGTTTTAGGACTATTAAGCTTAAGATCATATGTAATAGTTCCTAGGAAGAGAAGAAAGTTATCTAAATTAATATCTAGGACTCAAAGATATAAGGATCTTAGAAATATTCAAGCAATTGTGGTAATACATAAGTTAAGCGGGATTCCACTGTACTCAAAAAGTTATTCTATTCTTGAAAAGCAAAAGAAAGAGTTATTTTCTGGTTTTATCCAGGCAATTACAACAATTGGGGAAGAAATAGCTGGTAAGAAACATGAACAGGAAGAATCAAGTGAAATTCAAGTAATAGAAAAAATTCTCGAATTAGATTTCAAGTATTTTGATTGTTTAATCTGTGATCAAGGAGATATTCGAATTGTTCTTGTGCTTAACGAAAAAGCCTCAGCAAGATTGAAAGAAATAATTTCCAATTTTGCTATGGGATTAACATTGCAATTATCTGAACAAATTGAAAACTGGGATGGATCATTAGACAAATTTGAAACTTTAATACCTCCTATAATTGAAAATTATATAGAATTATATTATAAAGAACCATTTGAATTAAATGCTCCAGAAAATGTAGCTCGATTAAGAAAAGATATGGAATTAACTTCAATGGAAACCCGGATCTTTAATGTAATTTACTCGATGATTAAAGGTAAAAATAATTTTTATCTAGAACATGTTTTGGATGCAGTACATGAGCAAAATAAAGATAATGTTATAGATGCACTTGAGAAACTAATTGAAAGGAAATTAATAATCCCTGCGAAAAAATAAATTTTTATTTTTATTCAATTTTTTTTTAATAAGGAATGGTAAATAACAAATCTCTTAGATTTAAATGTATTCATTGTGGAAATTGTTGCAAAGATCAAAATACTTTTATTAACCTTACTTTCCATGATATATTACTCATAAAAAAAGGGCTAGGATTAACATTAGAGGAAACGATTCAAATGATAGGCTTTTACCTTTTTGAAAAAGGTTTTAATGAAAAAGAACTTAAAAGGATGGTTATATCGCCTCTTGAAACAGAAAAAGGATTGGCATTTTTAGGTTTACTAAAAAATCAAGATGGTTCGTGCTTTTTTTACAATATAAAAGAAAAAAGATGTAGTATTTACCCTTTAAGACCTATTTTTTGTAAAACATTTCCCTTTACTTTTAAAAAGATAAATAATTTAGAATTAGAAATCTTTTATACTGAAAAAGCTAAAGATTATTGCCTTGGAATTGGCAAGGATGCACCTGAAATTGATTCAAAAGAATGGTTTATTTTGGGCAATAATGTTTTAAATAATATAAAAGAAAATCAGATTTTCATAACTAATTGGAATAGATTAGTCAATAAAGGTAAAATTTCTCCTACTGTAAAAAATTTAATTCTTTCAATTTTAAATATTGCTTCTGACAATTAATTTATTTCATTAAATTAGGAAAAATACTGCGCTATAGCAATTAAAGTCCAATAAATCATTCTTAATTCGACTTTATATGCTAATCTATCATTATCCCAGTTAAAATCTCTATCGAGATCGTTATCACTAAAGAAATTAAGCGTATTAGTTATATATTTCAAAAGATTATCAACAACTTCTTCTTCTTGTTCTTGGGAATTTAATAAATGAATAATTAGTAGGGTTCTTGCAGAGTCTGTTATACTATCATTAATAGCCCCATTCTTAGTAATACATTTTCCAAGCTCAGTTATGATTTTTTTTTTTAAATTTTCAAAATTTATATCATGGTCTATAGCTTTTAGTAAGCTTAAATAACAGAAAATGTCTAGGGGTGCATTATAATTCTCTAAATTTAGTAAATCTATGTTTAAAAGAGGATTTATTAAATGCTTTTTATCTTTTATAATTCCACCATTCTTTTCTAAAAGTATTAAGGATAAAACAGAAAACAAATTTAAATAGATTTTCTCAGGAATAAAATTTATTAATTCCTTTTCGAGATACATTTCAATATCTAATAGGTCTATTAATTCTGTTTCATTCATTATATTTAATTCGGTTAGAATCGATAGACCATAGAAATTGCTTATAGGATTAGGTTTATGAAATTTAGCAGAACTAAAAACTCTTCCACTAATGTAGTTTTGTAATATCTTTTCAATATCTTCCATTTTCAAGGGAAAATCAAAACCTAACATTTTTAGATTACTTAAATAATAAAATAGACTCTCTAAATCAAAGAAATCTAAATGATTTAATCCTGAATTTAATAAATTAAATCTATTTATCTTTACCATTTCAATCATTCCATGAGATAATTTTGGTGCGTTACCAAAATAATTTAAAAATGAATCCAATACAAGTTTTTGTCCTTCAATTGGTGCTTTTTTAAGAACATCTATATTAACCTGTCGAGCTTCTTGTAATTGCTTTATAATATCTTCATTCGATGGAATTTCTTCAATTTTATCTAACTCATGTATTTTATCTTCATTTATACTTAAATTTGAGACATCAAAATAATAATCGATGTTTTTTATAATTGGATATAATTGGTTTTTACCTATAAATGAATCTTTATATTTATTCTTGAAATCGTCTAACTTAACCATAAACTTGGGAGGTAATAAATCAAAGAGATCTAAATTAGTTACCTTTAAAAAATCAATTCCCATTATATATTCTAATAAAATTTGAAAAAGAAATTTATTAATATATGATTTTAATCCAATTTCGAAGAATTCTTGGAAGTCATTATATTGTTCCTTTTTATCTTCGAAGATCTTATTATATAAATCATTTTCAGGAGTTAAATCCTCCATTGAAATGCCAATAGTACTTAATGCAGAATTTGTTGATGCTATTAGGGATTTAATCGTATCATTTACAATTTGTTCGCTCTCAGAGAGGAATTTTATATCTATATTAATATTCCTGTACGAGTATAAATCTTTAAAATAAGAATAAGAATTTTTATAAAATTCTAGAATCTCATTTTTGAGAGATTGACAGAAATTAATTAAAATATTAGAAGTATCAACCATCTTATTCTTACCACATAACTTTCAGGAATATTTTTCTTCTATCTATTAAATTATTTTTATTTTTTTTAAAACTTAAAATTTATTAAAGAATGGAAACTGAAATAAATCGAAAGATGGAACGAATAAGTTATAATTACTTTGCAGAGGATTATCATCAAAAGCGAAAAAAGCCCTGGAAAGCCTTAAAAGACTTTTTAAATAGGTTAAATAACGAAGTATATCAACTTAGTGGAAATTGTCTGGACCTTGGATGTGCTAATGGTAGAAATTTCAAATTACTATATTCTAAAAACAGGAAATTAATTGGTATAGACAATTCGATCCACTTTTTAAAGATTGCTCAAGAACAGTTGAATGACACAAATCTATACTCAAATATCGAAAAGAATTCTATACAATTAATATTAAGTGATATGCTATTTTTGCCAATCAGGCCAAATACGATTAACAACATCTATTCAATCGCTGCTATCCATCACATTAAAAAGTTAAGCGAACAGAAAAGATTAATGAATCAGATTCATGAAATATTAAAAGATCAGGGATATTTTTTATTTTCTGTTTGGAGAAAATATCAGAGAAATTATATAAAATACTTTATAATTGATTGGATTAAACGATCGATTAGCAAATCTTATCATAATAGGCAAAAAGAAATAGGATTAGAAAATTTCGGTGATATTTTTATTCCATGGAAAGTAGCTAAAGATAATGAAACGTATTATCGATTTTATCACCTTTTTTCTAAGCTCGAAATAAAAAAAATGCTTAAACAATATAGAATAAAAGAAGTGAAAAAGTTGGGGGGCCCAAATAAGAAAGATAATTTTTTTGTTTTAGCAAAAAAGTTAGAAAGCTAAATATTTTGAGATTAATATTAAATGGGATGACAAACTATTGATTTATAGGCGTTAACAATAAACGGTTTAAAATTTTCAAAGAATTTGTCGATAATTGCAGTATGAATGTTTATTAATCTTTCAGTTATATCACAATAAAAAATTCCGTGTATACTTTTTTCAGGATAAAATCTTTTTCGAATCATTTTTATCCTTTTTCCATACCAAAAAGTAAATTCATGAGATAATAACCAAGCATTTTCTTTCGTGGTAATTGCTAAGTTAATTGCGCTATACGTATCAATTGAATTTTGTACCTCTTTAGCATAATAGAATTTAATTCTGTCCTTTTTTTCCCAAAAGATTTCCATCTTCGCATTAGCTCCCCAAATCTCATCATAATCATTTTGAGAATGGAGTTTTATCACTCCTTCCTCTCTATCACCAGTAAACTCAATTTCTTTAAACCAGATTGGCATTTTGTTAATATAGATATTGCCTTCTGGTTTATTATAAACATAATAATTATATTCCATATTTACACCAATAATTAAAAGAATTGTTTATAATGAATCTGAAATTACTCTTTTAATAAAGTTAAAGAATTAAAATTTTTATTTTTACAAAAGAAAAATAATTATTGATTAAGAAGTTCTTTTCCTTCTTCTATCCATTTTTTAATTCTATCTTCTGAAACACCTTTAATTAAGGTTCCTAGCTCTGCAGGATTTTCATGCATAAGTTCTTCAACAGTGCTAACTCCTAGCTCAATAAATTTGTTAGCTGTTGCTGGTCCTAATCCAGATAATTCTGTTAATGGGATTCCCTTTGCTTCTTCTTTTGGTTTTTTAGAGATAACTTTCTCTAATTCTATGAGTTTTTGTTTAGGTGGTGCAACTTTTGTTTTTTCAATTCTCTTTTTTGGAGTTGGTTCAACTTTCTTAGGAGTTGTTTTTTTAACTTTTCTAACTTTAGGTTTAAATTCTGTTCTCTTTTTTACTTTAGGAACAAAGGGTTCTCTAGATTTTTTCTTTTTAGGTATAGATTTAAGATTTTTTAATTTTTCTACGTTTTCATCGTACATTGATTTTCTAAAATAATCTATTCTTAGCTTTAATTTTTTAATCTCTTCAATAGATTTATTCGCTTTTTTGATTTCAAGTAAAGAAAACCCACTTCCTTTTCTTTGATGTCTATCTTTTGTTGGTGATTTTACTAAAGCCGTAACTTGAACTCTATCCTCCATCATCCATGCACTTTTAAAATTATGGTAATGTAATGTAGATAACTTTTGAAGATTTTTATTTTTTACTATTTAATTTAATGAGATTTTGAATTCTCAATTTGGTTTAAACATTTGAGCAAGAAGAGAGTTTAAAGTAAGAATAAATATATCTACATTTGAATTATATCCAATTGTTCTAACTTTTTTAATGCTTCATTTATTTCAGTTAGAGTTTTATTAAAGATTCTGGAAATTTTTAGGGGAGAGTTCTCACCTGTGCATTTCTGAGCAACATTAAATTCAAAATTAGTTATCATTCCCATAGATAAAATTTTTTCCAAAACATTCCTTACAATCAATGTTTTTGGAAAAACTTCAGCAATTTTGCCTCCATTAGTTAAATTTTCAATATCAGCAATTATTGTTTGAAATCGGCTTTTCTCTGTTGTGGTTCTAAACGTTTCTAAATCTGATTTATGCTTTTTTGTGAATCTATTTGCTATTTTGTGAATAACTTCAATTAATTTATCTGTATTATCATCTGCATCTGAAATTGAACAAAAAAGTATTCTCGATAAAGGATGATAATAAATTACTATTGTAGAATTTTCAGATTCTAAAAGACGAGTCATCTCATTTTCTTTCTCTCCCTTTGCCATCATTTCCTGGATCTTATCTATTATACGGTTTATTTCCCGGAAGAAACCTGGTATTAAATCATCTCCGATTTTTTCTTTTTTGAAATCTTTAAAGGTTGATTCTAATATAGAAATACCGTTATCTCCGTCTATTAGATAGATCTTATATATCAAAACTTATCTCAAAAGGAAGAAATTATTATTACCAAAATAATAAAAATTCTTTCTTAAGAATGTTTACATTTAGTTTCGGCAATAATTAAACATAAAAATGCAAAATTTTATTGTTATTATAACAAATTTTATGGTTTTGTTTAAATCTATGAAGAAAATAAAAAAGTTCCTAATAATTAACTTATTCATACTCCCGCTGTTCAGCTCTTTTCTTTTCATTCTTGTAGATTTTTCTAGTGGAAATAGCGAATTTTCTATAGCAATAAATAGTGATTTCGGTATTTCGCATTATGAGATTAAACAAAGTGTAACTTATCAGGTCGAAATTAATTTTTCAGCAGCTCAACTTACAGGTGGAGCAACATGGTACTTTAAAGTACCAAGATTAAATAATCGTGGTCCTAATTCGAATTTAACAACATTTTGCCCCCCTTATCAAGAGAGTTCCATTTTATATAATAATGTAACAGGGTATAATCCTAGTGAACTTATTTTTGGCCATAATGATAAGTATAATAATACTTATGATTCTTATAATGCGACTTTAGGGCCCCTTCAAAATGTAAAATTGAATCAAAAATATTTAATAAAATTGAATGAGATACAGTTTGATGCAATCCAAGATACTGATATAGGAGTATATAATTATTCTGATGAAATTTTTCAATTATATTGTAATAAATCAGATGTGTATTATAATCGGACTGATCCGAATTTAATAGCAGCATCTAATAGCATTGTAAATCCATCAGATAATCCTGTTGAAAAAGCTCAAAAGATATGTAATTGGGTAAGTAATTATCTAGCTTATAATACAAGTCTTCTTGACGAAATAGGAGCTTCAGCAGCCTATGGAAATCAATCAGGAGATTGTTCAGAGTTCTCGAGCTTAATGATTACATTATTAAGAATCCAAGATATTCCTGCACGTAAAGTTACTGGTTTTGTTTTATCGAATGAATATTCATTTAAGCCTGAAATAGGAGATGTGTATACTTATACTACTGGAAAAGGTGATGAATCTACAATATTAGGACATGCGTGGGTTGAATATTATGTCCCTACTCTCGGTTGGATTGCGTGTGATCCTACATGGTACAAATTTACTGGAGATTATTTTAATAAAATAGACTTTTTACATTTTAATTTCAATGTAGGTTCTTGGTTTTTTTATCCTCCTAATTTAAATTATAGTGAATTCGCTTTTCCAATTATTTATGCATTAGGGACAGGTGATTATGATTATGACTTTCAATTTAAAGCTACGGTTCTTGATACTGATTATATAACTATAGATTTTTTAGGGTTCCTCATTATAATAATAATAGCAGCAGTTTTGATTATTGCATTTATAAGTATAATAATGGTGACAAGAAGAAAAAGAAGTAAATTGGAATATTCTTATTAATAACAATTTTTTTTATTTATCGTTAAATATATGTTTGAATCAATTCTTTAAGATTTCTTATAAATTTAGGTATAAATTTCTCAATTTGTTCGATTCCTAAAAATTTTTCAACAAAAAGTAGTAAATATAAATTATATTTATCAACGTGAATCTTTTTGAAAATTATTTTTTTTGACTCATCAGTAATTCCTGATGAAATAATAAAGTCTTTTTGTAATAATTTAAACTCTTTAAAGGTTTTATATAAAGTTTGAAAATGAGGTGCTGATATCTCGAAAACTTTTCCTGAAATTTCGGATTTGGAATAATTTGATAATATAATCCCATTATCATTGAGTAAAAGTAAAGCATCTGATTTAGTATTCTCAGCAAAAAGTTTTAATTGATGTTCAAAAAGTTCCCGATTAGGGCTTAATTGTGAAAGTCCATATGAATATGCTGATATCAACGACCAGTGATCAAAAACTGAAGTCTGAAAGATTTTAATGAAAAAATTCTCATCGTTTTTCTCAATTTCTTTTTTAATATTTTTGAAATTCTTACTAATCACTTTCGAATTCTTCAAATCAGGGTCAAACTTATTTAAACATATTACAACTGGCGGAAATTCATCCATCTCTTTAAGTGAGATTAAGATTTTATTAAATAATTCAAGAGCTTCTTCTGTTCTCTCTGAATCCTGGATATCGATAAAATAGAATAAAAGGTCAACGTTATAAAGGTAAATTTTACTCTGCTCAAGAAATCTTTCTCGATATTTTTTCTGACCGCCTAAATCCCAAATTGAAATTTGTGAATTTTGTTCTTCAAATAATTCTTCTTCAGTTCTAGCAATCCCTTTAGTAGGTAAAGTTTTTATAATTTCGGAGTATTTCTTTTTCACACCATGTAAAAAACTTGTTTTGCCCGCTTGATCTAATCCTGCAAACAAAATTTTCAATTGACGTTTCAAAGAAAAAGGATCTTTAATTTCTTTAGTAAATTCAAATAGTTCTTCCCTCAAATTCTTTATAATATCCTTATTTTCTTGAAGTGTGCCTGCTTCTTGAACTCTTGATGCAGCTTTATCAATAATAACTCTCAAATATTTCATATTTTCATAAAAAAATATTTTATCATTTTCATCAATTAAGACAGTAATAGTTGCTGCTTTAGCATTACCGCGTGCTTTTGGGTCTGAAATTAAAAAGAAGTAGGTTAATCCATTTAATTTTAAATCAGGAAAAGGTAAAATTCCAAAATAATTGACTCCCTCAACTTTTGTCCCATTTTGATAAATTGCATCCCCCATTAATAAGCTAATCGTCTTCATGGCAATCAATAGACGAGCGGCTTCATCCATATTATTAGGCCAATATATTTTTGGCATAGGACCATCGTCATCGAAAAGACTAAATACAATAGATTTTATAATTTCTTTTTTTTGATCAACCATAATCTTTCTAAACTTCTTAAAATAATCTTAGGTGCTTGAGATAAGGAAAATGAAGAAATCCTACTTATTTATTAAAAAGATTTCAATAATTTTAACTTTTCATACGATAAAAATTGATTTAAAATAATATAATATTCTAATAGATCAAAATAGATCTTATTATTAAATCTTTTTAACCAAATAAATTATCTAAATTTTGTTCTTATAATTTAAGATATAAATTTCAAACAAAATAATTTAGTATTTTTAGCAACAAATCTCAATATATTTTTGAGATCTTTAGTTTCTAAATTATATTTACTTAATGAGACAATATCTAATACTCCATTTTGAATTATAGATTGAAATTCTCCTTGTTTTAACAAGTGTTCTTCTAATTTAAGATGACTGTTATCTGAAAAATGAGCAGAATTAGTATAATAGTGCTTTTCTTGAGTTAGATAATGAGTCGTTTCTTTTGGAAAATGATTTAAATCCAATCGAATAAATCGAGTTATCGGTTTTTTCGAACTATCTTCAATTAGATTATATTCTTTACCGGAATTAGTCTTTTCCTCTTCACATAGTCCCTTTATATTTAAAACTATTTTCTTACCGAAGTTAAATGTTTCTGAGGATTCGTGTAATTCTGATTTTATTAAAATTTTCACAGCTTCGTTTAATCCAACAAATCCTATGCATAATTTTTGATTTTCCAATTCAAACAATGGTTGTTTTTCAATAAATCTGCTTAACATTGGTAAATGTTTTGTTTCTAGTCTTTTTTTAATTATTTTATATTTTTTATCTAAAATATCAAAACATAATTTTACTTTTTCACTTAAAATTTGCATGAAATTTTCTTCTGTTTTTCCCATGTAAGCATATCTAGGAAGATTTAATGAAATCTTTTGGAGAATTCCATAATTTGTATATGAATTACTAACCACGTTATTTACTTTATTCTTAAACCAATTTGAGTATAAATTTACAAAATGAGGTGTATGGCTAAATTTAATTTCATCAAATAATTTTATATATATAGACTCATAATCATCTAAAAAATCCTCATCATAAACTATAATCTGTTTTGGAAATTCAAATTTTTTCCTATTATAATCCCCTTCTATAAAAATTTCAGAAAGAGCTGTAAAAATGTTTAAGCATTCCGTAATATAATCCCCATATACACCTTTATATGTTCCATTAGCGCCAACTGCAGGAATTTCTAAGAATTCTTTTAATGGTTTTGGAAGACAAAAAAGGGATGCTTTCAAAGTATTCTTACTTGTCATAATAGCAAAATAACTAATTTGGTGTATTAAATATTTAATATCGCGTTTAATTTCTTCTATAGATAAACCTTTTGCATAAGGAGCTAAAAAGATATTTAAGAAATCCAAATTTTGATAACCGCATAATTCAGTCTGCATTATTCCCAGCCAATTTGCTAATTGGACTGTAGCTTCATTCAAACTTAATGGTGGTCCAATTTTATTCGATAAATTCCATTCTTTTAATGGAGGTAAACCATATTTTAATATAATTCGAGGATCCCAGTTTTGTTCATAAGGTCTTGAATCAAAATATTTTAATTGATGAATATAGATATCTCCATATAAATGGGCTTTAGATTCTTCATCACTTAAAATCCTTAAAAGGGTATATTCTTCAGCTAATTGATTAGCCGCCCAATGATGAATTTTTTCTGGATTGATTAAAACTTCTGTCTTACCTTCAGGACCTTTTTCTAATATATCTTCATAATCCATCAGTGGCATTCCAATTCGGGTATAGATTTTTCTTTCTTTGTCAAAGTGATTTTCAGAGAGTATAGAGCAAACAATTTCTCTAATATGTGGTCCTGAAAGGAATTTAATTCCCGAACTGATTATTCTCCTCACAACAAGCTCAGTTATATGTTTAGCGTCCTCTTCATTCATACCCGTTTCTTTTAAAATACTTTTAAATATTTTATCAGGATCAAAATTAACCATATCCCCTTCAGTGCGAAATACTTTAGGCAATAAATCCATTTTAAATACAATCCTTTTCTTAAAAATAATTAATTTCGTTAAATTATATTATTTTAGAGTTTTAAAAAAAAATATTATTAACTGATTAAATTATATTTAATCAATATTTCAATACTCCCATCATCTTCATTAAAGCAAAATTAACTTTTTTTATCTGATGAAAAAAGAATTTTCTATTTCCTTTTTAACACAATTTTTTTCAGAAATTTATTCACACTTAAGGAAAAAGGATGAGAATGTAGTTGAAATCTGGTTAGAGGTTCCTGAAATTAATACCTTAAAAGCATTTGATAATTATGAATTAATAGATTTTTTGAACCATTTTGAATCTATATCTATTACTAAAGGAAATTATATAAATTATATAGTAATCGATAAGATATTATTTATTACTGAATCCTTTAACTTTCTAAACTTAGATATTCAGAAGCTCTCAGATTTACTAGATTTTAATGGTTTTGAAGCACTTATTAAAACTATTTTGCAAAAAAATGGTTATAAAGTAATTAATAATTTCAGATTTTCAGATAATTCAGATTACACATTAAAGACAAAGCAAAAAAGATATGAAATTGACGTGATAGGTTTTTATAATAACCAAATATTAATCATAGATGCTAAGCAATGGAGGCGTAAAGATTCATACAGCGCCATAAATAAAGCAGCTGATTTACAATTGCGTAGAGCAATAGCTTTAAAAAAAAATCCCGATATCTTCTCAAGTTTAATAAGTAGACTTTTAGGAAGGATTTATTCATTAAAGTCTAAATTGCCCTTCTTATTAATACCAGTGATGGTAACTTTAGAGGATAATTCAGTAAGAATAAGTGAAAATAATGTTCCATTAGTTGGAATATATCATTTTAATTCATTTTTACAAGAATTAAGAATAAATTTACAATACTTTAATATAATTAAGTTAAGCAAAATAATATTACAAAAACAATTGTTATAATCAGTTTACTTAGAAAATCCTAGATATTGTTTAACTTGCTTTTTAACTATATTCGCGGCAAAATTAATAATTCCACTCTTAACACGGGGATTAGAAAGAATAATTAAAATCATATTCTTTCCTAAAGAAGATTCAATATCTATTGGAGCTAAATCCAATACTCCATTAGTACCTCTTACCGAAATGTTCATCAATTTACCAGCGCTAAGTCCTTCTATGATATCTGTTCCTATCATAGATAAGTTCTGACCTATTGTTGCAAATAAAGAATCTGAAATACGTGAAGATATGGCAGATGCTAGAATAGTTCCATCTTTTTTTATAATAGCTGAAGCTTCTATATGTAAATCAAGTTTAAGAAGTTGTTTTAAAATCTCATTTAGACTTGCTGGTGAGATAACTTTTTCTTCTTTTTTTTTAATCTCAGTTTTTTTTTCTGAAGGTAATTGTTTAACAGTTATCTTATTTGAAAGAAACTTTAAAACCTTCGTCATATCTTCCTCAAGTTGCTTTTGCTTCAATAATGAAACTTCAATACTAGAACCATTTTTTTCCAAACCTTTCTTAGATAGCTTCACAGGTTGACCATATACTGCTTTTGATGAAATAATTGATCCCTTAAATGGTTTTGGGGCGATTTCTTGTAATACCTCTTTCTCATCTTCTAAATCATCATATTCGGTCTCTATCTCCTCTTGATCTAATTTAAATTCTGCATTTTCAAATGAATGTGAATGAGTTTGTGTTTCATTATCTGAAATATCTTGTTTTGGAATTTCTTGTAATTCTATTTGAACTGGTTTTTTGATTTCCTCCTTAGGTATGACTTTTTTAGATTTTGATTTCTTTTTAGTGTCTTTTGCAGACGTTAATCTAATTCGTGGAGGTTTACTTGATATTGGGAGTAAAGCTCCGCATTTTCTGCAGATATGAGTTTCTGCTTCGTTATTTGTTGCTCCGCAATTACTACATATTATCATTATTAGTTTAAAATTATCTTCTTGTACTATAATAATACAAATTTAATCTTATTAATGTAATTTTCTATTAAATATTATTAAACGATTTTAGAATGACATTTTTTGAATTAATTATAAATTAACAAATGAGAAGGTGAAATAAAATTTGAATTTGTTATTTATATAATATCTCCTGCAATAAATTCGCAAAAGAATCAAAATCTTCTCGATCGACTGTTGGATCTTCCTTTAACATCAGAATATAATATGGAGGGCTACCTGGTTTTAAGCTTATTTGCTTGAAAATAAAATTTCTTCCGAACCGCTGGACCACCATCCTATTTTCTTCTTTTTGTCTTCCCGGTAATACCTGTGTGAACTGGAAGCTGTCATTCAACGTCAAGAAATATGGGGTAGAAGCTGAAAGAAGATTTTTAGATTCTTCATTTCTATAATAAGAACCGATTATGAGAGAGTTATCATCAATTAAAACTACTCCTTCTGAGTTTACTTTTTGAGCAAATTCATCAATAGTTTTTGCAATTAATTCTGATTTAGGGTATAAATTAAGTAAAATCTCAGACATGGCTTTAATGATACTATTTAGATCATAAACAGATGTAGTATAGAAAAAAACATTCTTGTAATCAACAGAACTTTTTAACCTTTCTTTTATATCTATTTCAAGTGTTTTTAATTCGTTAAGAGCATTACGAATTAGAGCAGGATCATATTTATGAAGAAACACATAAATCGGTGGAGCAATTTCAAGCTTTTTAAATTGTTCAATAACATCTTTAAAATAACTAACTGCTTCAGGTATTCTTGCTTTATTTTGAATATCTATCACATATATAGCGATTTCGGTACCATCAAAATATTTCCCTGGGTTTTTTAAATAAGCAATACGATATGAAATTTGTCCACCAAGATCCCATTCTGCGATTTCTCGCCCTAAAAACTCGAAAATTCTTCTTTGCGCTCCTCTAGTTGGCTTAAGCAAAGCAATTTTAGAAAACTCTCTCTGTAATGCTAAGATGATTGTTGTTTTACCAGCAGTATCTAATCCTGTGAACAGGATTTTTGATGGCTCAATTTCTTTCCTCTCTTTTATTTCTTTAGCTTTAGATAAATATTGAATTTCCAAAATAAATTCACCTAGTAATATTCAAAATGATTAACAAATATATTCTTTTGTAAATTAAAAAATGATTCTATTCTTTAAAAATTCTTTTGTAAAAAGTTCTTAAAGTCTTGATAATTAGAAATTTTGATTGAAATTGGAAATTCTTTCCTCTTTTGAATTAACTCTAATGAAGCAGGAATTTTAGGTACAACATCAATTAAAGAAATTATTTCTTCGGGAAATTTTGCAGGATTAGCAGTTTCAAAACAAATCGCTTTGATAATTTTTTGCTCTGGAAATTGAGTACGGTAAATATTTAGAGCTGCCCATCCAACAGCTCCATGTGGTTCAATTATTTTTTTGAATTTTCTATAAAATTCAATAATCGTCTGTTTTGTTAATTCATCATTGATAGAATATGATATAATATTTTGCATTATCAATTCCATATCAGGTTTTTTAATTAGTTTTCCATTTTCATCAAGATGACCCTTATATATATCAATTAATCTGGCTAAATTTGAAGGATGACCAACATTCATAGCATTTGAGATACAATTTTTTGATGGTTCTACTTTTTTATATTTTCCTGAATCTAAAAATCTCGGGAATTCATCATTTTCATTAACAGCTGCTATAAACTTATGCACTGGTAAACCCATTTTAAATGCAATCAATCCTCCTACTAAATTTCCAAAATTTCCCGATGGAACTGAAAAGATGATGTTTTCATCCTCTTGTTCAAAAACTCGAGAATAAGCCCAGAAGTAATAAAGAACTTGTGGTAATAATCTTCCAAAATTGATTGAATTTGCAGAAGTTAAATTAAGCGAATTCAAATTCTCATCGGCAAAAGCTTGCTTAACCATTCTTTGACAATCATCAAATTTCCCTTCAATACCTATAGCAGTTACATTTTTTCCTAAAGTGGTCATTTGCTTTCGCTGTAATTCACTAACTTCATTTCTTGGATAAAGGATAACCACTTTGATGTTGTTCATTTCAAAAAATGCTTGAGCAACCGCACCACCTGTATCTCCTGAAGTAGCAGTAAGAATAACAATTTTTTTATTTTCTTTTGTAAGAAAGTATTCCATAATATTTGCTAAAGTTCTAGCTCCAAAATCCTTAAAGCTACATGTTGGTCCTCCATCGAGATAACATATATAATTATTGTTATTAATTAGTTCAATAGGAACACTAAAATTTAGAGCTTTTTCAATAATCGATTTAAGTATTTCTATAGGAATTGATTGGCCGATAATAGGAGCTAATAATTTAATGGCCATATCCTTAAAAGGTAGATGTTTAAAAGAATATATGATGGATTCCTTTAATACCGGAATAACATTTAACATGTACAAACCGTAATCTAATGCTTGTCCCCTAAAAATTGCAGTTTTTAGATCTACTTCTGGGGTATTATAATTTGTCGAATGGAATAAAATATTTTGATTATTCATTTTAATCTTTAAAAAATTCATTTAATTTTTTGATTACCATCTGGGGAGTTTCTACTCCATAGATCATATCAGATCTTCGATCGTCTAATTTCTGATTAGCTAATTTTGATGACCATCCTTCAACGCTAGATAATGCAATTAATGGTTTTTCATAAATCCAAGCGAAACACATCTCTGATAATGTTCCTGCTTTTCCGGCGATGGCAACACATGCATCACCACTTAAAACAACAACAATATTTCTAGCTTGAGAAAATGGAACCGGAATTATTATATCAACATATTCATTTGCTGCTGCTTTTTCTTTAAATGGAATAATTCCAATTGTTAAACCTCCTTCTTCTTTTACACCTTTACATATAGCTTCCATTACACCTGATAATCCACCACATGCCACAGCATAATTATTTTTTGCTAATAATCTTCCTAATTCAATAACTAAAATTTCAGTTTTTTTATCTATCTCACTAGCTCCTATTATTGAAATAGTTGCTCTATAAGAGTTTTTATAGTTAAAATGCAATTAATCTACACCATCATTTTACTTAATATTAATGATTTTTTCTTTAATTATTGAAGATTTTAATTATAAATTAATTAATAATTCTATCAAAAATGATTTCAAGTATATTTTATTTTGAGAATCGTGAGAAGATCATTAATTATAGCAGATGCTGCTTCATAGCCTCCAGCCCCTCTACCAATAAATACAATAGGTCCAGCATATTCTGTATTTAACTCAATTACATTTAAGGTCCCATTAATGTTTAATGGTGAATCTTTTTCAATTAAACGTGGTTCAACAATTAATTTATCATTTTCAGCCACTGCTAAAGGTTTAATAACAAGTCCTTCTGATTTAGCTAGTTCGATGGCATGAGGAGTAATTTTTGATATACCCTTTATCTTAACATCTTTAATACTTCTAGACCATCCCATTAATTGATTAGCTAAAATAACCAACTTTCCCGCTGCGTCATATCCATCAATATCTAAATAAGGTTGTGCTTCAGCATATCCTAATTCTTGAGCCTCTTTTAAAGCAGTAGAAAAATCAATACTCTCTGCGGTCATTCTACTAAGAATATAATTTGATGTACCATTTAAAATAGCTTTAATACCAGTGATGTAATTTCCAATCAAATTTTTTTTAATTGATACAATTGGAACACAACTTGCAACTGTCGCTTCAAATTTAACATAACATGCTTTCTCTTTTGCTAATTTCAGGATCTTGTCATAAGCTAAATAAAAAGGACCTTTATTTGAAGAGACTACGTCTATATTATTATTTAATGCTGCTATAATATGAGATAGTCCAGGTTCTCCAGTTTTTGTGTTAGTTGGTGTTGTTTCAACTATAATATCAACATCTAAATTAGAGACAACATCGTTAAATAAACGATTTTTCCTCCAATATACCAAATTCCTAAACTCTTTTCCTTTTCTAATTATCTCGACTAAATTTAATCCATTTTGATCTATTAAAGCACCATCAGATTCGAATATAGCGATTACTTTAATCTCTAAATTCAATTTTTTCTTAAAAAAATTGTTCTTTTCTATTAGTAATTTAATAAGACTTTCTCCGACGTTTCCATAACCAATCAGACAAATTTTAGCTTCCATCTTATCAGTGTACATATGAAATTATCAAATTTTGGTTTAAAAATTCATTGAAAACTTATATTTTTTATGAAAAATACAATGTTTTCTTTGGAATATTTATAATAAAAAATATGAAATATTTTTTTCTTAATTTAAAATTTGGATTTGATAATCGTAAAGTAAAAAAATCCGAAATTCCAAAGAGTAGCCATCTCAATATTAAAAGATAAGATCTGTACTTCTTTTCTTTGACCTTATGAATTAATTAAGAGCAGATTAAGGATAGATTTTTTTCTTTGCATATCTTTTCTAATTCATCGATTAAATCATTTTTAGACATAGAATCAGGAAACTCTATTTTTAATTTTACATTACTAATCTTATTAACTTCAGTGAATTTTGCTTGTAACTCTGATACAATTACATTTCTAGAAGCTAATCTCTTAATTGTGTCTAAAATATCTGTATCAAAAACATGCCCAGTCATAATCACTATAATATTTCTTTTCTCAATATCTAAATCAATACTTTCAATCTGAATATTTTTTTCTTTTAGTTCCTTTTTAATATTTGATAAACTTAAATCGAAGATCTCTTGATTCAATTCAAATGTAATGCTTACAGGAATTGAATCGTTTACTTTCTTATCATGATAATGGAGTACTCCATAAATATTTCCCCCATTTTCAGATATGGGTCTAATAAGTTCTATTAAACTTCCTGGTCTATCCGGTAACTTTACTTCTAGTTTTATCATATTGTTGATAAAATTCATTTAAGTAAAAATATAAAATTTTACATTCCGGTTGGATTATAACGTAGAAATTCAGGGATTCTTGCCCCACACTCTGGGCAAAAAGTAAGTCCCTCATCAATTATCTTATTGCATTCAGGACATTTAATCTTACCAGAAATACCAGAACTTGTTCCTAACGTTCCTGCTTCTATAACTTTTGATGTAGACTTTAATTTGGTTGCACTTTTATGTTTGTATATAATCATTATTAAACCAATGGTGAAAGCAATCGAAATTATTGTTAATAAACTATAACCCATAGCAAGGACTATTTCAAAACTTTCATTATAAGTATAGAGCCCTGTAATGTTTAAATCAAAACGATAAATCCCCGGAAATGTTAAAAAACTAGGTTTTGTTCTTAAGACAAAAGTTTGAGAGACATTATTTCCAATTAAGTTTATTGTTTCATTTACATTAGAAAAACCAGCGTTTCCCGATAATTCATTTAAGGAACAATAAATTTGCCCTGTTTGATTTGAGGAAATATTTAATCTCAATTGACCTTCAAGCCAAATTAACTTTGGAAAAAAACTCTCGATTGAGAAATTACCATCTACTTGTGAAATATTAATATATTCTTTTTCAGCGTTCTTATCCATAGCCTTCTCATTTTTTATTACTAAAGTAAGAGTAATGCTTGAAAAAAGTTGATAGATTAAAAAAAACAAAAAAAATATTATTATTATTTTTCTATTTAAGCTTTTCATTACCTTGATGAAATCTTTTTATACTTTTATAACAATTTGGGATTCTTTCCCATTATTTATTTTTAATAATTGTGGTTTTTCCTTAATAATTTTTCCAATGACTTCAGCATCAATTCTGAATTTTTTGAATTGTTCTAATATTTGCTCACACCTTTCTGTAGGAGCTGTTAATATATAGGAAGTTGTCAAATACATTTTAATATAGGTTTCTAATTGGTAATTCTCTTCAAGTAACTTAGGAGGAATCTCAATTTTATTAATATTTATATCAGCACTTACTTTTAAATTTGAAAATCGTATTAGCTGTAAAATAGTTCCAAAAATACCTCCATTTGATATATCCTTAGATGCATTTGCTAGATGTTCTTCCGCAATAATATTCATAGATTTACGCTTTTTTAAAATATCTTCTGAACTTTTAAATGTAACAGTATCCCAGTATAATTTGTTAGCCTTCCCTATTTTTCCATCGAAATCAACTGCTAAGATAATATTATCGCCAGGATTAGCGCCCTTTGCTGAAATATAATTTTTTTTAACAATTTCACCAATCATAGTTGAACTTAATTCATAACATTTACTTTGTGGATTAGTGTGCCCTCGAATAATAGGGACCTGAAATTTTTTAGAGGCTTCACATATCCCATCAATTATTTTATGACCAATTTTTTCATCTTTATATGAAATAATTACGCTTGATGCAATGGGAGTTCCCCCACAACAATAAATATCATCCACCCCCACTAAGATAGAACTAAATCCTGCTCCAAAAGGGAAATTTTCAACAAACGACGTTTTAATTCGATCTGTTGTTATTAAAATGTATTTATCTTTATTTTTTATTGATGCAGAATCTTCTCCAATATCAGAAAATATTTTGGGAGATTTAAATGAATTACTATCAATATATTGAATTACTGGATCAATATCTTTCTTTTCAATAATATTACTATTATTTCTAATGCTGTCTGCAATTTTTTCTAACATGTGATGTTTCTAGAATAAAATTATTAATAATTAATTTTCCTATAGTGCATTATCATTAAAGATAAAAAAAGAAATTTCATAATGCTTTAGGTAATGGAAGAATTAATTAAATCTTCAGTAATAAATGGATTAATATTCAGCGCTTATGACAAATTAGGTCCACAGCCGATTTATTGTTTTCCTAATTATGTAAGCAAAGAAGAATTAGATGAAATTATTAAAAGAGAAGATCGCTCAAATATTCTTAGATTAACTCTCAGGGATTATACTCAAATTTCTATTAAAAGTCTTACCCTTTTAATTGGTGATGGATCGATCTTAGAAACTGTTGATATAGAAAATTTTCAATATTTTGGCGTAATTCCTTATCCTGATTTTGATTCAACATCTTTAACGTTCTTTCATTTTATAAAAAGAGATATGAGTGAAATACCACTCGCTACTGCTTTTTCAATTTTAATTGATGAAAATAAAAGGAGTTTCTTATATAATAATATGGAAAGATTAAAAATTCTAATATTAGATTTTTTTAAAGAATTTGACAAGGAATTAGGAGATGATTTCAAATCACAAACAGAAGTAGAAGCTTTTTTTGAAACTTTTATGAAAAAATTAATTGATATTGAAAAATCACCTTCCACTCCCTTTACTACTCACCGAAAAATGAAAATATTATTTGCCGGATTAGACGATTCAGGTAAAACATCATTTTTATTATCCGTTGATCGAAAATTTTCTAAGTTAATAGGATTAAAGCCTACTATAGGAGCCAAAGTGAGTTCGATTGAAGCACTGGGAGCAACAATATTTCTTTGGGATTTAGGTGGACAATTAAAATTAAGAAAAAGTTATCTTAATAAAGCACAGATATATCTTTATGAAGCTGATTTACTTTTTTATTTTATAGATATAAAAAATCCAAAGAGATTTGAAGAAAGTATCGAATATCTTAATAATATTAAGAAAGTACTTGCCAATTTTAATCAAAATACTCCTATAGTCTATATATTGTCTAAAGGTGATCCTGATATAGCAGATCTACCCGAGATTAAGTTAAATATTAAGAAGATTAAGAATTTATTAGTTGAAACTAGCAATGAACCAAAACTAGAGATTTATATAACAAGTATTTTTGAAATTTTTACAATCTTACGTGCATTTAGTGCAGGTATAGCAAAATTAAGTCCGAATAGAGACTTGATTAAACTCAACCTTCGGAATTTTTCTAAAGAAATAGAAATCTACTTAACTTTATTATTAAGTGATGAAGGTTTGGTTCTTGCAGAGTATTTATCTCCACAATCAATCGAATTGACAAAACTTCCTGATCCTAATGAAATAATGAATGTTTTTGAGCTAACAGCACCTCAATTTACAATATTATTTAAAATATTTTCACAATATAAGAAAATACCACAAAATGAAGCAATATTTAAAGTTTCAGATTCTATTGTTCTATTTAAACGAATATCAATTGCTGATTTTGAGATGTTTATTTTGTTCTTGATGGAAAATGAAAAAAATAAGGAAAAAGTAAATTCTAAGCTTCCCAACTTTTTAAATCTTACTCAAGATTTACTTTTAAGGTATATCTCTTAAAAAATCTTATTTAAAGGGCTTCGATCTGATATTTTTTTTCTTAATATACGTTTTCTATAATATGAATTAACTCCAGAGATTAAAGCAATTGCTGGGATTATACACTTAGCAAACTTTATTGGTCCATATAGAATAAAATCACTACCTGCATTTAAGCAATAGGCCATTTGAGCTGCAATAGCTCCACATCTGGCAACTTCTCCATATTTTTTAACATAATTCCATCCATAAATTGCATTTGCAGGTGCAAAACCTGCTGGTAATCCTAAATTTTCTTTAATTAATCTTACAGTTTCAACATTAATACCAATAGAAGGTAAATCTAGAACAGCTGTATCTACTATATAATTCTCTATATTAGCTTTTTGCGCTTTTGGTATGAGTTCTTTCTCAAGAAATTCTAATTTTTGATAGGGGAAAATATATCTTGATCCAAATGTTAGAATTACAGCATTTTTAACACCAATATCCTTTAATTTATTTAGGCTATCATCAGAAGTTGCTTCATCGATACTATTTAATATTGCTCGCTCTAATAAACCGATTTCTTTTAAACCCTCCATGGCTGGAATCCTTATAGTATCATTTAAACCATCAACTAAAAAGGGGTAATCAACAACCTGAGATACATATTCACACTCTTTTAACAATGCTTCAGGATATGCACCTACTACGTCAATAATTCCTTGCATTCTTGTATCTTCCACAATTTCTATGAATTCATTTAATTCTTGTTCTATAAGTTTCTTATCTATTTTTCCGGTTTTTTCATCCAATAATGCAGCATGGTTAGCATAAAAAACAGTCCCAATCATAACAGGTGGATTTTCACCAGGTTGACCACCTAATTTTACATTGGCAATATGAACAACTTTTTGTTCTTTTTCATATTCTAACTTTATATTAAACACCTTTCAAAAAATATAATTTAATGATCCAATCTTACAATTTTTTTATCTTCTTTTTGTTTAAAGATATTATTTTATTTTTAATTAGGGTTCCTGAATAAATTATTGAAATAATAAATTCTGGAATCCACCTATGTAGCAACAAAATTATAATTGCAGCAATAAAAGAGCTTGCAGCACTAATAGAGACATGGATACTTTCCCAAGGATATCCAAGATAATATAAATAGATTTGAATCAACATACGAATAATGTTTACTATATAAAAAATAAATGAAGAAACGATTAAAGATTTAGTTTTCCTCCATAGAATATCATAACTAGTTTTTTTATCTTGGGAATGAGGTATACAAACAATTATCCCTACAAAAACGTTTATTGCCTGAATACCAGTACAAAATGTTTCAAAAAAAATACTCGATCTCCCAGGAATATTAAAACT
Source organism: Candidatus Hodarchaeota archaeon (assembly GCA_048887165.1). GTDB lineage: Archaea > Asgardarchaeota > Lokiarchaeia > Sigyniarchaeales > SOKP01 > SOKP01. The sequence goes on from JBHLJZ010000027.1 coordinate 36,055, forward strand.
CCAATGATATTTACCTATAGGATTATAAATTGCGCTAGCACCCATATTGAAGAATAAATTAAGAAAAAGGACAGTTTGTTTAACAACAATTTCATGTAACCAATAATTAAATTCTAAATCAAAAAAGAAATAAGTCAAGTAAGCTAATATTGGAGTGCCTATCCCTAAAATAATTAGTGAGCTTGTAGAAAATATAAACTTTTTATTATCAAATTCGATAGAGGGACGAAAAGATGATTCTTTTTTATCTTTTAATGTAAGATTTTTCTCTAAATGATCTTCTTTGAGGATTAAATCTTTTTGGCTTTTATCTATTAATACATAACTTAATCCTATTAATAAAGGAATCATAACAAATCCGAAATTATATTTACTATTCGATTCCATAGAATAGATAAAATAACCGATAATAAAGGAGAAAATAATATTTACATTATGCATAATTAAGAAGCAAAGTTTCTTACGATAATTTAATTTGATTGTCAAAAAATAAAGAATAACAAGACTCTGGGAAAGAATGAAAACTAAAAATAATCCTATTAGTAAAATTCCCGTCAAAAAGGTGCTTAAAGGAGTGAAAAGACCGATAAAAAAAGAACCAATTAATAAAGTCGAAAAAAATAGCCATATTAAATATTTTCTTGTTAGGAGTTGCTTCATTTTGCGTTTAATTCCAAAAATTTATACATTTTAATTGTATAATTCTAAAAAGTTTTATTGCTAAAAAAAAACCTTAAAATTATTTAACCTTACCTCTTAAGATTGTTAATGGTTTTTTTAATAAAATTAATGAATTAAGTAGGTAATCACACAATCTGTTATTATATTATAATATTTCATTAATTTTTTCTAGCAGGAAAGTGGTTTTTGCTTCAATTTCTTCTTCTTTACTATATATTCTGATGCCGAATGCTGAACCTAATCCTTTATCAGAAACTCCTACACTTATATTTATAGCTCTGCTTAATAGATCATCCGTTTGAGGGAGCATTCCTTTACTATATTGTACTCGTGGAGCCTTATAGTAAGGACATGTGAAGGGACATCCCTCTTTTGTGACTGTCATTTGATTTAGTAGGTGTTCCATATTGTTATAAACATGCCAACCCGAAGCTGCTATAGTACTTGTCCCTAAAGCTTGAGCTAATTTTTTAGCTTTATCACTCGTTGGCATAAAAAAAGTTAATAATGTTCCGACATCCCCTCTATCATCTAAAATTTGCCTAAATTCGATGTCTTTAAT
>JBHLJZ010000028.1:0-36084 GCA_048887165.1 Candidatus Hodarchaeota archaeon
CATAATACTAAATTATATACTTATATAAAACTTTTAAGTTTAAATCTTTTTTATTTTATCTATTTAAAAATTGAAGTGAAGGATATTGAATTATTGATAAAAAGAAAAAAAGTAAAGCCGTCTATTTGAATATTTTGACTTCTCGATCTTCTAGTTTATCTAGCGTATCTGGGATTTTAATCAAATTATTTCTTTCAATATTTAAATATCTTAAAGAAGTAAGGGATTCTATTGATTTGGGTAAACTAGTAATAAAATTAGTTCGAAGAAATAAATACTTGAGAGCCTTAAGATTACCAATTGAATCAGGAAGTCGAGTTAATTTATTGTTTCCCAGATATAAATATTTTAATGAATCAAGATTACCAATAGAATCGGGGATTTCTTTTAAATCATTATAATATAGATAAAGTCTTTTCAATGATTTAAGATTTCCAATAGTCTTAGGTACATGGATTAAATGATTTTTCCCTAAATCTAGGTTTTCTATGGAATTTAATGATCCTATTGTATCTGGAATTGTTTTTAACTTATTAAAACCAAGTATTAGGTTTTTCAAAGTTGACAATTTACCAATGGTCGGCTCTAAATCAATTAATCTATTACTTGAAAGATCTAATTCTTTAAGTGAAGACAATAAACCAATCGACTCAGGTAGAGAGGTTAGCTCATTCTTACTTAAATCTAATATTTCAAGTGAGTTTAGTTTTCCAAATGAATGTGGTAGATCTTTCAATTTATTGTCATAAAGATCTAATTCTTTTATTAACGTTAAATTACATATTGAAGAGGGAAGTGATTCCAACTCATTTCTGTCAGCTTTCAATACTTCGAGTGAATTCAATAATGAGATTGAATCAGGGAGTTTTTCTAATTTATTTCTATCTAATCTTAATATCTTCAAAGAGAATAAGTTTCTTATCTCAGGAAAAGACGTCAATTCATTGTTAGATAATTCTAATCTGAGTAAGGAATCAAGAGCGCCGATAGTAGAAGGTAGACTTCTCAAGTTGTTAGAAGAAAGACTCAGATTTTCGAGTAGTGTAAGCTTTCCTATTGTTTCAGGTAAAGATGATAACTTATTATCTGTTAAACCTAAATATTTCAAATTTAGTAAATTTCCAATTGAATCTGGTAATGAAGTTAAGTTATTTCGACTTAGAAAAAGCGAAGATAACGATGATAATTCACCTATGCTTTTAGGAAGACTATTTAGATTGTTATTTCTAATATTAAGCCTTTTTAATTTATTTAAAGCTCCGATTGAAAGAGGTAATTCAGTCAATTTGTTATTGCCCAGATAAAATAGTTCTAATGACGTGAGATCTTTTATTGAATCTGGAAGAGATATTATTTCATTCCCACTTAAATCAAGAGTTTTAAGATTTTTTAAAGCTCCTATCGCATCAGGAACAGCTTTTAAGTTGTTTTCACTTAGATCTAATAAAGACAGAGAATTTAAGGATCTTATTGCATCTGAAAGTATTGTTAGTCTATTTGACTCTAAATGAAGTTCTTTAATCGAATTTAGGGAATAAACTGCTTTTGGTAATTTTAATAATTTATTTTCACTCAAATCTAAAACATTTAAGGATGAAATAAAACTTAACTCTTCAGGTATAACTTTTAATCTATTACCTCTTACTAGTAATCTTTTCAAACTTGAGAGAAGATTAACTTTTTCGGGAATAGAAGTTAACTTACATGAAAATAAGCCCAATCCTTCAATATGAGCGTCTGCTACTGTATATCCGAAGGTATAACTTTGGAGTTCTGAAACCCGTGGGATTGTGTGTCCTATTATTTTCTCTAAATCGTGAAGAACTTTTTGTTCTTCTTCTGGAATAGACATCTAAGTACTTCTTTTACCTAATTTTATTGAATAAAAATTAATAAAATCCTTTAAAAAAATAATATAAAATAGTTATATTTATGTTTAACATTTTAGGAAAAGTGTGAATTTGCCTTCAAAAAAACTTAAATGAGTATAAAAATAAAAAATTTAGAAATCTATATCTTCTCCTTCATAAGCATTTATAAAGATTTTCCTAAATTCATCGGAACTTGGAGATCTAGGAGCTAATGTCGAACTTGCATCTTGATAACATAAATTAAGTAACATATCCAGATCTTTTTCAAAATCAGCTTTTGGAACTCCAGTTTCCTTAAGACTTGTAGCGAAATCAACTTCCTTCTGAAGATCTTCAATTTTTTCAATAACTTTATATGCTGCTTTCTTGTCATTTTCTTCCCATTTAGCCCAACCTTGTTGTTTAGCTAATCTCGAATACACTGCAATTTCTTCTTCACTTCCAGCAGGATTGTTTAAAATAAATTGAGTGACATATTTAATTAATATCCCTACTGAACGTCCATGTGGTATATGATACATTGAACCGAATGAATGACCTAAGGTATGACCAATATGTACCTGTGAATTCCCGAAAGCTAATCCAGCAATTGTTGCAGCTTGATGTAAATAATCCCTCGCTTCCTTATTTTTTCCATCTTTATACGCTATAGGCAAATACTTAAAAATAAGTTCTACCGCTTTTGTACCTAAAGCATTACTGAACTCATTTTTCCATAGAGAGCCAAGGCCTTCAATTGCATGAGCAAGTGCATCAAATGCTGTATCGATTGTTAATTTTGGGGGCATTTCTGTGGGAAAAATTGGGTCTACTATTGCATAAGTTGGAATTAAACCTCTATGGATATATAAATACTTTTTCCAGATTTCTTCCTTATATCTCGAAATAACAGTAACAAATGTGTTTTCAGCACCAGTTCCAGAGGTTGTAGGGATTGCAACCATTTTTGCTTTTTTACCCATATCATAGAGATCCTGTCGAAATACATAGATATCATCAAGACCTAAATCAGGGAATTCATATAAGCACCAAACTGTTTTGGCAGTATCCATTACTGAACCTCCACCCAACGCGATTATTAAATCTGGTGAATATTCTTTACATAAATCTGTTGCTTTTAAAACCCCCTCTTCTCTAGGATCTGGAAGTACATCATTAAAAACAGTAAATTTTTTACCAAATTTATCTAACTTATCAGTTAATATCTTTAAAAAACCTAAATCTTCAAGTACTTTATCGGTCACAATAAAGCATTTTTCTCCTGAGATATTTTCAAAAAAATCTAGAGAATCTTCTCCATAAATTATATTTGGACCAAAAAAGAACCACATTTGTAATAAATCACCATTTTGTTTTTACAATTTTTTCAACGTTTTGATTAAAATTTCAATTTATTAATAATACTTAAATTTGTTTTAGATTAAATAAATTATTAATCACGTCATTTTTATGAACTAAACACAATTTAGTAAAAGCAGATTAAGAATGGATGAGGCAGAAAAACAAAATCTATTCACGACTTTTAAAGGGGTAATCGAAGGAATAATCGAAGATAAACGAAAAAATCCTAAAAATTTAAAAGATCTTGAAAGCTTTAAAGGAAGAATAAATTTAGGACTTCAGATAGAAGAAGATTATATTTTTTGGGTGAATTTAATAGCAGAAAATGGTAAGTATGAATTGGGAAGAAATAAGTTAGAGGAATATGATTTAGAGATAGTTGCTGCTCCAGAAGATATGATGTACTTTTCAAATGGAGAATATTCAACCTTACATATGATATTTAAAAAAAATAGATTTGGCAATAGGAAATTAAAGTACGATAAAGGGAGTTCAGGAAAAAGAAACTTAGGTTTATTATTAAAGTTACCAAAAATTCTGGTATTAGATAAGTTAAAAATACCAAGATAAGAGAAAAATTACTATTTTTATTTATTTCTATTATTTTTAACCTATTTTTATAATTCAATAATTTATTTAATATCTATGTTTAATTTTTGAATTCTCAAAAATGAAATAAAATTTTAGTTCTTTAACTTGTTGTGTGTTTTTATCTAATTGATATAAAGAAATATCAATATGATTTGATATCTCATCTAAAGTCATTACTATAAAAGAGGGGATTTTACTAGCAACGAAAGACCATGCACCTGTAACACTTCCGGGATTTAATAGGAGAATGCTGTTTTTAGTAAGAAAGATCTCTTCTTTATGAGTATGTCCAGAAATAAGGATATTATAGCCTCTTTCTTTGGCTAAATATTCTAGTTGTATACGATCTCCTCTTGGCTCAATCTGAGCTCCGTGAGTTAAACCAATAACTAGTTTGTTATTATCTTTTAGAATTAGTTCTGATTTTTGGTAAACCGGGGCATTTTTATTACCATAATAATAATCCATATTTCCTATGACAACAAATAAATTCTTTTTCGTCTTTAAATTCAAATATTCCATAAACTGTGAATAATCTATTAAATCACCAGTAAAAAAAGTGTGTTCGAAAAGTTCATTTGCTGTCAATTCATCCAATTTTTCCAAAATTAGATTTGAAACACTTTGGGCTCGTTTAGGAACATGACTATCTCCAATTATCAGGTATTTTAACATAATAGTATTTCACTAAATTTACTATTCATGTTTTGATTTATCCTTTTTATCTGCTTCTTTAACAAATTGATATAATTCTCTGGCTTTTTTATCTTTTTCAAAGTGCTCTCTGATAGGATTTAGTAGTTGGTTTAAGTATTTAATTACTGCTGGTTTTAAGTCTGGAGGATTTAATTTACCTTCAGCATAATCCCTTTCCAGAGTATTATAAGATTGATATTCGACATCTCCTCCATATTTTTCTGGTCTTTCGACTTTGAATGAATTAATTAACTCAAAAATAATATATTTACAATATTCTAGAATAGGGTTTTCTTTAACTTCTTTAGGAGGGCAATACGCTTTATCTATTTTACGTTTTACATCTTGTAGGGAATCTAGCATAAAGATTGCTGAATCAGGGTCAGACTTAGACATTTTAAACTCAATAGCTCTATCTACTCCAGTTAGATTGCTATCAGGGGGTGCTTTCAATCCCATGAGCATATGATGATGAACCGCAACTGGTTTGGGTTTGCTAAGCTTTTTAGCAACCTCCCTAGCCAGCATATTTACTTTTCTTTGATCAAGACCAAGTTGACAGATATCTGCTGGTAGATAAAATATATCCGCTGCTTGCATTAGAGGATACATTATCTGGGACGCATATAGTTTATCTGATTCGCTTCTACCCATTATTTGAGTACATCTTTTTACCCTCTTCAAAGTAGAATTTATCCCAATTTTAAGTACCAATTCCCAATATTTCGGATCTTTTACTAAATCTGAAGCATAAATAAATTCAACATTATTAAGATTCATTCCACAAACTTTCCAAACTTCAATAAAAAAGTCTCCCACTTTCCTTATAGTTTCTAAATTTCCTCCAAATTTGTGATTAGCAGCTGCATGCCAATCTGCGACGAGAAATTTAAAGATAATCCCTGCTTTTGTAATTTTATTAACATTAATAGCTCTTAATAGACCTTGTGCGATATGAATGTTACCAGAAGGTTCAAATCCATCATATGCATAAATATTTTGCTGATGGGAGTCTTTCCATTGAATCATTTCCCTTAATTCTTCCAATTCAATTATTTCTTCTCCCACCTCTTTTAATAAGGTAATTTTTTCATCTAAAGTTAGTGTCATTGACTCATCTTCAAAATATTTTATACATAATTTAATATTTTTATTGATTTATTCTTTATGGAATTTAAATTAATAACTACTACAATATTATACAATAAAAAGAGAGTAGAAAAATATCGTAGCTACTTATCTTTTTGCTCGATGGCAGCTTGTGCCGCGGCGATCCTTGCTACCGGAATCCTAAATGGTGAACAAGAGACGTAATCTAAACCAATAGAATGCGCAAACTTAATCGATCTCGGTTCTCCTCCATGTTCTCCACATATTCCTGTCTTTAAATCAGCTCTGGTTTTTTTACCTAATTCCATAGCCATCTTCATTAATTTTCCAACGCCATCTTGGTCTATTGTTTCAAAGGGATTTTCCCTTAATATTTCTTTATTAAGATATATTGGAAGAAATTTCCCTTCAGCATCATCTCGACTGAATCCAAAAGTCATTTGTGTTAAATCATTGGTACCAAATGAGAAGAATTCTGCTTCCATCGCGATTTCATCTGCAGTTAATGCTGCTCTTGGTATTTCTATCATTGTACCAAATTTATAATCTAACTTGACTCCATATTCTTTAATTGATTCTTCGGCAATTTCAAGAAGTTGTGATTTTACAAATTGTAATTCAGAGATACTTCCTATTAGAGGGATCATTACTTCAGGAATAACCTCAATTCCTTGAAGTTTAAGCTCACAAGCTGCTTGGAAGATTGCTTTAACTTGCATTTCATTTATTTCTGGCCAGACAATTCCTAATCGACAACCTCGAAGACCCATCATGGGATTTTCTTCGGAGAGGGATCGGATTAGGCTAATTACTTTATTCTTTTTATTAATTTCATCATTTAATGGTTCAATATTCAGCATAGATTTAGATAAAGCATTTGTCATTTTTAATTCCTGGCTCTCTAATAGCACTGTTGATAATTCAGGCAAGAATTCATGTAATGGTGGATCTAATAATCTTATTGTGACTGGTTTACCTTCCATAATTTTAAAAATATCATAAAAGTCCTGTTTTTGCCATGGTAAAATTTTATTTAAGGCATCCTGACGATCGTCTTGGGTTCTTGCCATAATCATTGCTTGAACAACAGGTAATCTATCTTGAGCCATAAACATATGTTCTGTTCTACAAAGTCCAATTCCTTCAGCACCAAACTCTAGAGCCTTCTTTGCGTCTATAGGAGTGTCAGCATTTGCTCTAACACCAATAATTTTAATTTCATCGGCCATATCTAGCAATTCAGAAAATTCTCCTTTAATTTCTGGTTCGACTAGTCGAACTTTTCCTTCAATAACCCGTCCAGTCGTACCATCAATAGTTATATAATCTCCCTCCTGTATAACTGTTTCAGCAACTCTAAATTCTTTGTTTTCCTCATCTATCTCAATATCTTGAGCCCCAACCACAGCAGGTTTTCCCATCCCTCTAGCAACTACAGCGGCATGAGATGTTTTTCCTCCAAATTGGGTCAAAACGCCACTTGATGCATATAGCCCATGAACATCATCCGGTTTCGTTTGAGGACGGACAAGGATTATTTCATTTTCTCCTGAATTCGCTAATTCCTCTGCAGTATCTGGATCAAATATCGCAATTCCAGACACAGCCCCTGGAGATGCGTTGATTCCAGTAGCTAAAACGTGAATTACAGCGTGTTCATCAATACTTTTGAATAAAAGTTTAGAAATTTTATTAGGATCAATACTCAATATTGCTTGTTTCTTACTTATCAAACCTTCTTTTACCATATCAACTGCTATTTTAACTGCAGCTGATGGAGTTCTTTTACCATTCCTTGTCTGTAAGATATATAATATTCCATTTTCAATAGTGAACTCTATATCCTGCATGTCTTTATAATGTTTTTCTAGATTCTCCATTGTATTATATAATTCCTTATATATTTCAGGAAATTCATTTTCCATCTCTTCTAACTTTTTTGGGGTCCTAATTCCTGCAACAACATCTTCTCCCTGAGCATTTGATAAGTATTCTCCAAATTTCTTATTGTCTCCAGTTGATGGATCCCTTGTAAATGCTACACCTGTAGCAGAATCCCAACCTTTATTTCCAAAAACCATAACTTGGATATTGACAGCAGTACCAAAATCTGGAATATCATTTATTTTTCGATATGTAATAGCCCGTTTATTATTCCAAGATTTAAATACAGACTCTATCGCAATAAATAATTGTTTAACAGGATCTTGGGGAAATGGTGAACCTATTTCTTTTTCATATAACGCTTTATAGTCTGCAATTATTTTCTGTAAATCTTTAACCGTTAAATCTGTATCTTGTGCATCTCTAGAAATATTTCGTTTATATTTATTAAGAATTATTTCGAATTTCTCGTCTCCTATTCCCATACACACATCCCCAAACATTTGGATAAATCTTCTCCAAGAATCATAAGCAAATCGTGGATTTCCAGTTTGTTCTGCCATTCCTTTCACAGATTCGTCATTTAACCCTAAGTTTAAAACAGTATCCATCATACCAGGCATACTCATTGGAGCTCCACTTCTAACGCTTACCAATAAAGGGTTATGTTTATCGCCGAATTTTTTACCTGTTAGTTTTTCCAATTCTTTTAAGTGCTCTAAGACTTTTGGTTTTATTTCTTTCATTAGTTTTTGTGGATTTTTAAAATAAAGTAAACATGCTTCCGTGGTAATAGTAAACCCCGGAGGGATATTTAGTCCTAGTTTGGTCATTTCTCCAAGGTTTGCTCCCTTTCCACCAAGTAAGTTCTTAAGTTCTTTATTACCTTCACTAAAACTATAAACGAATTTATTACTTTCTGTAGCAACCATTTCATCTAACCAATTTTTCTTGTATTAATACATAAAATCAAAGGAAATATTAAATACAATCATTTTCAATTTCGACGCAATTAGCGATTATGAAATGATAAATATATTAATTCCTCTTAAGAAATAAAATTTTTGATTTTTTGAATAAATCGCAAAACATTTATTAACTTAGTCTTTTTAATTCGTTAAAAAATTCCCAGATTCCTTCTATTATAAAATCTGGTTTATATTTTTTACTTTTACTTATTAGATCTAAAGTAATTTCGCCTGATAACACACAACAAGTTGTCACTCCTGATTCTATTCCCATTTTTATATCTGTATATAATCTATCTCCAAACATAACAGCCTCTTTGGGTGATATCTCTAATTCTTGAAGCTTAAATAATAGCATATCCTTATTAGGTTTTCCAAAAACTCTTGGCATTCTACCAGTTGCTTTATATAATAATGCTGCTATACCTCCAGCGTCAGGAATATAACCTTCTTCAGTAGGACATCGATCATCTAAATGGGTTGCTATATAAGGAATATCCTTTTGAAGTAAGTAAGATGCCTTGACTAAACGTTCATAAGAAAGGTCTTTATCAAAAGCTAATACTAAAATATCTGGTTCATTTTCAGTTACCATAAAACCTTCTTCTCTAAACTCTTTCTTTAAAGATTCAGTTCCTAATAAAAAAATCCTTTCATAATTCTCTTTCTTTAAATAAGCGATGGTTGGATGTTGAGATAATATTATATTTTCCCGATCGATATTCAAATTCATTTTATGCAATTTTCTTATGTAATCTAAAGTAGATTTGCTAGAATTATTTGAGAGAAAGAAAAATGATTTATTACTTTCTGTTAAAATTTCAATTAATTCTGTAACACCGTCAAATAATGTATCACCTAAATAAATAGTGCCATCTAAATCAAAAAAATAGACTTTTTTTTTTACTAATTCGGACAAATCTTGTTGATCTTCAATCATTTTGGTAAAAAAATTAAAGTTAAATAAATGTCATTAAAATATATTAATTCAGTTTATCTTAAATGATAAAAATTATTCTGTAATGAATAGAAATTATACTAGATAAATGTTTCGACCATAAAAAATTTATTTAGAATGATCTAATAATAATTGATTTTATTTTCATTAGAATACATATTTTTTAATAAAAATAAATTAAAAAAAAATTGATTTGAAGATCTTATTTTTTTTCTATCTGAGTACCACACCATTTACAGAAATTATCAGATTCCGATAATTTACTTCCACAATAAGAGCAGGTTTTTGATTCAGCTGGAGTTGTAATTGAAGATTCTCCAATTTTTCGTCCTTCTATCTTACCTCCACATGAAGGACAAAAGTTCGCATCTACTCTAACATCGGATCCACATCTTATACATTTTGAAGGTTTAGCTTCAACTCCAGAAACTTCGACTTTGGGTTCTATCGGTTTTGCCTGATCAGAAGGTTTTAATTTGTTTCTCTTTTGACCTCTCCTAGCTACTAAAGCTGCTATTATTATTATGCCAATAATCACTAGAAATATAATTAATATTGGTGAAAAATTTATCCATCTATCAGCTGAAGTTAAACCCGTATCATACGAAACATCAAAACTAATTAACGTAGTTTCTTCTGGTGAATACAAAGGATCAAAGTAAATAAAGAAATACCAGTCTCCATCTCTCGGCACTATAAATGTTCCAGATGTTAAATAGGTATCAAGATCGTAATAATCCGCTCCTGTTAAATCTATAACATCAACAGCTGTGAAACTATAAATAACATCAACCATTGCTGTGGTTAGATTATCATTATACCATACGAGGTAATAATCTTGAGCTTGAGATGTTATATCAAAAGTCCCGATCGACTCGTTTGTCTTTAAATATCTATAAAACGAAGTAGTTAATCCCTGATTCCATTGATATAGTTGGTATGCATCTGCGATAAAAAATTCGATAGATAGTGTTGAATTAAAATTATAATCGATTGAAGAACCCGGTTTCAAGTAAACTGAAAAATATTCGTAATAGTTTTGTACAAGTGTAAATTGTTCTAGAAATGGTCCACCATTGATAGGAATCTTAGGAAGATTTTCAAAAGACTGATCCCATATTGCAAATCCTATGGGACTAGCACTAGATTGAATGTCAAATGTAATTTCATTATCTTCTTTAATATATTCTCTTTCATACCAATATTCATTAAAATAAAGAGTTTCTGTTGATCTATAAGTTACAGTCCCGGATGGATCAGCTCGGCTAAAGGGGAACCACAGCGCAACACCGAAAAGAGGCAATAGAATTAAACCAAGAATAATAGCGAATATAATTCCCCCACCTACATAAGCAGGTGAATAATACCATGGTCGATAATAATAACCGGACCACCAAGGAGAATACCACCATCTCCAGTACCAAGGTCTTCCATACCACCAGTAAGGTCTATAGTATCTACGATAATAACCACGATATGGTCTGTAATAAGTATGTCTATAAGGTCCACTAGGAGAACGTGAAACTATCCTTGATGCTCCAGTTCTCCCAAAGGGCATACCACTTGGACGGCCTCCTCCCATTCTGAAGCTAGCACTACCACCTCGAAATCCACCGCCTCTAAATCCGCCACCTCGAGATCCGCCGCCTCTAAATCCGCCACCACCACCACGAGGCATTTTTACTTTGGCACCTCAGTTTCTTTTGAACTTATTGGTTCTTTTTGACGAAAGATGTAATCACGATTTATTGCTGCAATAAATAATAGCATTGAAACTATAGAAAGTGTTAAGCCTAAAGGATCTACTGTTACTATAACTGGTTGAGAAGCTGTAGCAAAACCTATGCCGAATAATATCCATAAGAATACCAGAAATACAACCATAAGGATTGGAATGATAACTCGAATTATATATCCTGTTTTTATATTTCTTACACTAGCATAGCTTGTATAAATTATGGAAAACAATCCTAAAAATCCAAATATTAGGGTAAGAATCCCAAAAATCACAACTGCAATCCAGATTCCACCGCTTTTCGAAGCTAAATTAATTATAGGAACAAAGAAATCCGTCCCGTGTGCTTGAAATAAATAAAATATTAGACTTCCTCCACGTACATCTGCTAATCCTAAAAGAGACATGACATCTTCTTGATTAGCTATAAAGAATCCGAGAATTCCCGCTAAAGGTAAAATAATTCCTAATACAAATGCAGTTAATGATGATGCACTTGCAAACCAAAATTCTGCTACTCGAGTATTTGAAACAGGAATAAGTCCCACTTCATCTACAACTACATCTGGAATGTAACTCCAACAATCCTGTATAGAACATACTCCTACTAATTTACCATTGTCAACAACTGGGATTACGTTAACCCGTAAATCTCTCATTCGTGTGAATGCCTCAGAAACAGGAGTATCTAAGTTTACAGGTTCAATTTTATACATTGTTGATATAACATTCTCTGATTTACCATCCTTCCCTTCTGATACAACATTTTGTACGATATCAAAGTCGGCAATTACCCCAAGAACTTTCTCTCCTTCAATAACAACTAAGTCTGGTACTCCTATTTCTTTCATTTTTTTTGCTGCTTGCTGAATTGTTGCATTAGAATCAATGATCCCATATTCGTCATTTATTACTAAATCTTTAACAAAATATTCTTTACCGGATAAGCCCATTTATTTCACTTTTTTTAGTTGATTTATTTATGAATAAACAGATGTATCGGATTATTAAATGTTTTGATTAAAGTAAGATTACATTATTATACTTTACAGTTTAGATTTGAAAAATTAAATTAAGAATTTGAGAGCTTTATACTTAAAAAAAAGAAAAATAGTTATAAATTAATAAAATTCTGCTCCTTCAATTACAGTTGTAGCATTTACAAGCTCTTGGGCGGCTTTAGTGGCTCTCATAACCTTAGCCATATTCCCAACGAGCTTAAACTTACCAGCCATTAAACCTTGAATAAAATCTAATTCCTTGGTCAAAACTTTTAACCAGTTATCATAAGGGCCAGAAGCAACGAATTCTGCACCTACTTTATCACCTTCTCCAAGAGGTCTAGGTGGTGAACCTGGCGGTAAAACTTCAAATTCTTCATCTGGTGCTAATTTTTTGACACCTGTGCAATCTCCCTTATATAATCCAACAAAAAGGTGCAATTCTTCCTTTAAATTACCACTCGGTTCAATGACAAAAATAAAGTCCCCTTCCCACCAGCTAGCAGCTGCTTTGTAATTTTCATTAGCATTAATAGCATCTTTATAAGCTTCTAACCATTCTTGCGAAAAAACTTTCATATTTCTCCCTTTAAATTTTTATTATTTGTTATTGGTATTTAAATAAAATTTTTCGTATTATTCATAATTAATCGTTATTAGTATTAAATTATTGTTTTTATTTAGATTTTAGATACTTTATGATTTTAGAAAAAATAGTTAATTTAAAATGTAAAATAAAAAAATCGGAATTAAACACCAATTCCTATAGTGTTCCCTATTCCTGCGATTATGATTTTCGAACCCTTCTCAGTTCGTTTTCTTATTCCCATTTTTATATTTTCTACAATTTTCGGAACAGATTGAGTTATGGGTCTTTTCATAGTAGTAATTGCATCTTCTAATGATTCTCTGCAAATTACAGCATCAACTGGAATAGCTCGTTTGGTCGTAGATTCTTCAATATAAAATTTTTCAACACCAATTCCGCCGATTGCTGCTCCAACACCTATAGCTATTGAACCAGTTTTGTCTCCAGACAGTTTCAAACCTGCATCGATCATAATAATTCGAGATATAGATTCACCATGTTCTTCAACCAATTTTTTTATAGCAGTACCAGGTTTTCCAACAGTACCACCAGGTCCTTTCGCTCTTACAACATATATAGTTCTATCTTCGAAATTTACCTCCTGTACTATTGTATCTTTAACAATTTCATTAGCTACAATCTCATCGCTATTAGAAATATTTCTTACAAAATTACCAGCAACCATAGGACCGAGAGCATCACCAATAGGACTACCTTCTGAAAAAGCTTTCGTAGCATGGTAGTAAGACTTAGCCATGCTTAAGATTAGAGACATTTGCATTGAGATCTGCATTAATAAAATATAAGATTTCGACTTTTTTCCAAGAATAAGAAAATGTTTAACAAGTCTATATACAAAATCTACTGCCATAGCTGCTTCAAGTAGATTCTCTAAGTTTTGGGCATCAGCAGATCCCTTTTCTACAAGAGGCGCGAGCAAAGAGACTTCTTCTTTGAATCGATCGTCTCTTACATCAATGACATGATCAATTTTAGGAATAATACCGTAAGGATCAAGAGAAACTGGAGTTATTGCAACGAAAGTTAAAAAATCCTCAAGTTTTAACAGAAGATCCTTATCTGTTTCTTTTTTATCAGAATATTTCTTGAAATTTGCAAGTAAAATTTGTTTGCATTCATTATTCCATTCCTTTAACTTATTTAATCCCGTTTCAATTTCTCTAGATGCCCTCCATGCTTGAATTTTTGTTCCCCAAAACATGGACATAAAAATTAGGACAAACCACATTACTTGAAAGATTAAACTAAGTGGATCTATTTCCGTTTGATATATAAGCATTATTTGGTTAATCATTTACATCCTTCTTTATTTCTTATAAGCTTAATGGAAAAATTTAATCCATTAAGTTTTCATAATAACAAAATTTATTTAGTTTTATATTTTTTTCTATTATAAAGAATAGAATTCAAGATAATAAGTTAAATTCCGCAGGATTTCCATGATTGATGAAGAAGATGAGGAAGAAATCTTAAAGAAAAAAGTCTCCTTGAAAAAAATTTTTAAAAATCTTCTACTGGTTGTTTTAATTATTGTAGGAGCACTATTTATTTATCTAGGTAATGGAGAAAGCCAGATTTCTAACTTTTTCATTGGTTTTTCACTTATTTGTGTAGGATCAACCCTCATTCAGATTCAGAAACCTCCACCAGAACCAATTAGGCAAACACTTACAATATTAAAATGTAGTATTTGTAATCTTACAAAAGTAAGAAATTATCAGCATGGAGATTTTGTTTTTAAAAAAGAAGATTCCTGCGAAAATTGTAAAGAATTGATGCAAATTAATCAAATTTATAGTGTCAAATTAAAGAAACCTACAGTTCCTCCTAAAAAAGCACCTTCAATAAAAGTTTAAGACTTATAATAACATATTTAATAAGGTGTTGTTCAAATTTTAAAAAAGGTTGGCATGGGTGGAACTTTCGACCATCTACATGAAGGACACAAATCATTAATAAAAACCGCTTTATCACTTTCTGAAAAGATAGTTATAGGGTTAACTACTGAGAAATTATTAAAAAATAAAAAATTTTCCTCTAAGTTAGAAGATTATAAAACAAGAAAAAATAATTTAAAAATATTTATTAAATCCATAGCAGATTTAAGCAGAGTTGAGATAATAGAACTATATGATCCTTATGGACCTCCCGTAAATGAACCAGAATATGAAGGAATAATAGTCAGTCATGAGACTTATAAGACTGCTGTTAAAATTAATGAAATCAGAGAGAAAAATGGATTTAAACCATTAATTATCATTATAATTCCAATAGTTAAGGATAAATATAATAAAAAAATTAGCTCAACTGCTATTCGGGAAAATTTAGAGTAAAAAAATTTTTTAATCTTAAGCGATATATAATAATATCAAAAAATGAATACTTGAAACATGATAAAGATGATATTAAGTTTATCTAGAAAAAAATTAATAGATAAGTATTTTCAAGATTCATTTTTCTTAAAATTTTTTATTCTGCCAAGGGAGATATTATAAATTGCTAAGATATTTCCTTTGGCTGCGGAATTTATATTTTTTATTCAGATTTAAAATTAAATTTTGCTTGATATGAAATTAAAAGTTCTTTCTAATTGAAGATCGAGCTGTTTCAATCGAATATGTCCACGAAAGATTTAAAAAGGTTAAAGGTTTTAAAAACTTATAACGAAATATATTGGATAATTGATATAATGATATGACAGTAAAGCTAAAAAAACAAGTTATTGATATTTTAAAAGTTCTTAAAGATAAAAATACAGAACTCGTTGCTTCAGATCTAGCTAAAGAATTAAAAATCGATTATATTGTTTTGATGTCTGCAATTAATGATTTAATAGAATACAATCTTGCTAATTTTAAAGAAGAAGAATTATTTCAAGTATCATTAAATAAAGAGGGTTTAAATTATTTAAAGAATGGTTTACCTGAACGCCAATTATTGAATATTTTATTGAAAGAAAATATCAAAGAAATAGAAATTACTGAATTAGAAAAGAAAATTAGATTAGATAAGCAATTATTTTATGTTGGGATTTCAAATTTAAAAAAGAACCGATGGTGTGCTCAGAGTAAAGCAAGTGGGGTGAATAAATTATTTCTTACTATTGAAGAATTTCCCGAAACCAATTTAGAATTAGTTTTAAAGAAATTTGAAAAAAAAAATTCATTGGATTATAATTCACTATCAAAAAAGGATTTAGAACAAATTGATATTTTAAACAAAAGAAAATTAATCAAAAAAGAACGTAAAACTCAAAGAATTATCTATCTAACCAAGAAGGGTAAGGATATCAAGATATCTACTGTCAAAGAGCTTAAACAAATAAGTAAAATAACCCCTGAAATGCTAAGTTCTGGTACGTGGAAAAATTACGAATTAAAGCCGTTTGATGTAAGTAAACCAGGACCATTATTGAAAGCGGGAAAAATACACCCACTAATTAATCTTATTAATGAAATTAGAGAAATTTTTCTTTCGATGGGATTTACAGAAATCCGTGGTCCGATTGTAGAGAGTGCTTTCTTTAATTTCGACGCATTATTTCAACCACAGGATCATCCTGCGCGTGAAATGCAAGATACGTTTTATCTTAAGAATCCCAAATTTGCGAAATTACCCGATAGCGATAGGGTAAAAGCCGTAAAAGAAACTCACGAAAATGGTGGTGAATCTGAGTCCCGCGGGTGGGGATATCAATGGGATGAAAAAATTGCACGGCAAACTGTATTAAGAACCCATACTACAGCTACAACTATAAGACGCTTAGCAGAATTCTATGAAAATAATGATAAAACACCTGTAAAGGTATTTTGTATTGATAGAGTCTTCCGTAATGAGAAAGTGGATAAATCTCATTTAGCTGAATTTACACAGGTTGAGGGAATTGTAATTGATGAAAATGTGAACTTATGTGATTTAATAGGTTTACTTTCTGAATTTTATAAGAAAATGGGATTTAAAGAAATTATAACAAGACCCGGATTTTTCCCCTATACAGAACCTAGTATGGAAGTCGCGGTATATTATGATAAATTAGGTGAATGGTTAGAAATGGGAGGATCTGGAATTTTTCGACCAGAAGTAACTTATCCCTGGGGAATAAAAGATCCTACTCGAGTTCTTGCGTGGGGCCAAGGATTAGAACGAATCGCAATGCTTTATTACGGTCGTGAAGATATTAGAGATTTATATATAAATCCAATAAAGTGGTTAAGAAACCAATCATATTAGGAGGAAAATGTTTAAAAATGCCAACATTAGAATTAAAAATTAAGCGCTTAGAAAAATTAGTAGGAAGGAAATTAGATCTGAAAGATTTAGAATACGATTTACAATGGATAAGCTTAGATTTAGAAGATATCAATGAGGAAGAACAAAAGATTAAAGTTGAATATGATCCAAATCGACCAGATTTTTCTAGTCCAGAAGGTATTGCTCGTGCTCTTAAAGGATATTATGAAATAGAAACAGGATTGCCTTCTTTTGAAATTTTAACCGGAGAAGTCGTCTTAAATGTCGATCCAAGTGTTAAAAAGGTCAGACCTTATATTGTTTGCGCTGTAGTTAGAGATATTGATTTGGATGAGGATGAAGTGGCAACTTTGATGAATATTCAAGAACATCTTCACTGGGCAGTAGGTAGAGATAGAAAAAAAGTGGCAATAGGTGTACATGATTTTGATAAAATAATTCCTCCTTATAGATATACTGCTGTGAAACCGGATTCAGTTAGTTTTACTCCATTGCATGGTGATGGATATCCAATGAATTTAGAAGAAATATTACTATTACATGATAAAGGGATTGAATATGCCCATATATTAGAAGGGAAAGAATTATATCCAATAATTTTTGATAGTAAAGATGAAGTACTTTCATTTCCTCCGGTCATAAATGGTGTTCTTACGACAGTCACTGACGAAACTAAAAATCTTTTCTTAGATTTAACTGGTACTGACTTTAAAGCAGTGAATTTAGCTTTAAATATCTTATCTACAACATTATCCGATATGGGAGCAAAAATTGAAAGTGTTAGAGTCAATTATGAAGGAGAAAAAGAAATTGTGACACCTAATTTAGAACCAGAGAAATGGGAGGTTGAAATCAATTATATAAATAACTATATTGGGTTGAATTTAGATCCTTCGGAAATGATAAAATGTTTTCAGAAAGTGAGGATAGATGCCAACAAATCAAAAAAGAAAGGGTATTTGGATTTATGGGTTCCTGCTTACAGAGGAGACATCATGCATCCCGTAGATTTTACTGAAGAATGCGCTATTGGTTATGGATACCTAAACTTGCCTCTAACAATTCGAGAAGGTGGTATAGGGCAATATCATTCTTCCCAGATCTTTTCAAATACTGTTCGAAAAATTATGATTGGAGCTGGGTATTTGGAAGTTCTTAATTTCATTTTATCAAATTCAGAGAGACAATATAATTTCATGAAACAGAAATATGATGAATCCCAATCAATTCAAATTGCTAATCCCGTTTCAAAAGAATTTGATACAACAAGGACAACAATTTTACCAAAGTTAATGGAAACATTGCGTTTTAATAGATCTGAAGAAAAACCAATTAGGATTTTTGAAGTTGGTGATGTCATATTGTTATCTGCTGAGCAAGAAACTGGTGCTAGGAGAGAAATTCATCTTTCTGCTGTAACATATGATGAAAACGCTGACTTTACAGAAATTAGATCTACATTAGATTTCTTAATGACCTCTCTCGGAACTTACGATGATTATGAAATTAAAATTAGCAAAAACCCTAGCTATATTGAAGGCAGATATGGAGAAGTTTATTTAAATGGATTAAAAGTTGGAGAAATTGGAGAAATTCAACCTGAAGTATTATTAAATTTCAAACTAGAATTTCCGGTAGCTGCTTTTGAAATAAATTTACAAAAATTCTTTTAATTTAGACAATTAATCTCTTTTTGAGGTAATTTATTTGAGTAATAATAATGAAAGTAACAGGAAAAAATTAGAAGACTTAAGAAAGGACATTGATAAGATCGACGATAAAATAATAGACCTACTGAATAAAAGAGGAAATATTGTTATTCAAATTGGGAATATCAAAAAATCATTAAATTTAGATATAGTTCAGCCAACCCGAGAAAAAGAGATATTTGAAAGGATTAGGAAGAAATCTATTGTTTTCGAAAAATCAAGTATTGAAGCTATTTGGAAAGAAATAACCAGCGCTAGTCGAGTTATTCAAGGAATTACTTCTAAAATTGGATATTTGGGGCCTTTAGGCACGTTTACTCATCACGCTGCACTCGAATTCTTCCCAAAAGCAGGAAGTCAATTCATTGCTTATAATAACAGCTTAGAAATTTTCGATAGTATCGAGAAAGATGTTTTAGAATTTGGAATTGTTCCAATTGAGAATAGTCTTCAAGGTACAGTGAGAGAGACACTCGATCTTCTAATTGAAAAAGAATTGGTAATATATGGAGAAATAGAGTTAAGAATTATTCAAAATATTATTTCATTAAAAGATGCAGAACTATCTGATATAAAAAATATTTTTTCACATCCTCAAGCTTTTGCTCAAACAAGAAACTGGTTAAAATCAAATTTACCAAATGTAAATCTTATTGATGTAAGCTCGACAGCAGAAGCTGTCCGAAGGATTAGAAAATTGAACGATAAAACTTATGCTGCTATTGGGACTGATTTTGCAAGCCAAATTTATGATTTAAAGATTTTGAGTTCAAAAATTGAAGATGAACCTTCAAATTATACGCGATTTTTAGTGATTTCAAAAAAGAAAAACCCATTAAAAACTGATAAAATGAAGACTTCTGTTGTTTTTGTCACTAAACATGTTCCAGGAGCTTTATATTGGGTTTTAAAGATCTTTTCAGATGCCCAGATCAACTTGCTAAAAATTGAATCTAGACCAAGAAGGAAAGGAAGGTGGGAGTACATTTTTCTCATGGATTTTGAAGGAGATATAGATGAAGCAAGAGCAAAAGAGGCACTAGAAACGATGAAATCTAATGTTATTTGGCACAAAATATTAGGTTCTTATCCTATGAAATAGATTGTTGGATATTAAGAGATTATCTTTACATTATTGTATATTTCTAAAAGTATTTTAATTATAGAATGTTTAAATATTTAATTACTCGATTTAATTTACTTTTTTTAAATGTAAGAGAGCGCTATGAACAATATCTGATTTGATTCGCATGCTTGGTAATGTTAGACTTGATGGAAGAAAATTTGATGAAATCAGAAAAACTACAATAGAAAGAAATTATCTCAAATATCCTGAAGGTTCTGTTTTAATAACTCAAGGAGGTACAAAAGTTATTGTAACCGCTACAGTAATGGATAATGTTCCTAGATTCCTCGCAGATACTGGAACTGGATGGATAACTGCAGAATATAATATGTTGCCTAGAGCAACCCAAACCAGAAATGCGAGAGAGAGAGATAGATTAAGAATAAAAGGAAGAACTCATGAAATTCAGCGCTTAATTGGAAGGAGTATGAGAGCCGCTTTTAATTATGAAAAATTAGGCGAATTTACAATAAAAATTGATTGTGATGTAATACAAGCAGATGGAGGAACAAGATGTGCTTCAATAACAGGGGCATTTGTAGCAGTGTTTGACGCTATAAATTATCTTTATAATGAACAAATGATTTACGAGTTTCCTGATTATAAAGTCACTGCTGCCATCTCATTAGGTATTAAAAATGACAAAGTAATTTTAGATTTAAATTATGATGAGGACTCGAAGGTAGATGTTGACTTCAATATGGTAGCGAATGAGAACCTTGATATCATAGAAATTCAAGGTACTGCTGAAGGAGCTCCTTTTAATAAAAAAAAACTCAATCAGATTTTAGAACTGGGAGAAAAAGGAATCTTAGAATTAATTAGTATTCAAAAGAAAGTTTTAAATTTATAAATCTTCAATATTTAATGTGCTTCTATACCTAACATTTCTTTATGTTTTTGAAAGTAAGCTACTCCTTCCTTAATAATATCTAATATAGATCTTGTTGGTTTCCATCCTGTCTCGTTAATTATCTTATCATTTCTACCAATCAATAATGGGACTTCACTTGGTCTTATTCTTTTAGGATCTACATATACATCGACGTTTAAATCGTAAATATTTGTTGCTAATTTTACGTAATCAGCAATGGTTATCCCTTTACCTGAACATACATTAAAAGGATCACCATACTTTTTCTTCTCGCTAACTAAAATATATGCATTTACAGTATCTTTAACATGTGTAAAATCTCTTATCGCATTGGGATTTCCAATTACAATTTTATCTCGTTTATTATTTAAAATTTCTACTATTTGTCTATGAACCACACTTGTTACAAATTGAATCCCCCGCCTAGGACCCTCGTGGTTAAAACCACGCGTAATGATACTCGGAACACCATAAGAATTATGATATAACCAAGCTATTTGTTCTGTAGCACATTTTGTAATTCCATAGACACTTCTTGGTCGGAAAGGATTTCTTTTTAAATCTTCAGTAACAGGTACTTCATTAGGATCGACTAAACCATATTGTTCACTGCTACATGCAACTTGAACACTTTCTAGTTCATCATCAAATCTTCTAGCAGCTTCAAATATTTTTAATGTACCAACAATATTATTATGGCTTACTCTAACGGGTTCTCGAAATGAAGTAGGGATGAATGATTCAGCAGCTAGGTGAAAGATCGCATTTGGTCGAATTTCCTCGAATACTTCAAGAATTCTTTCAGCACTTGTTATATCTGCTTCATGTAATAATATTTTTCCTCGTAAATGTTCAATATTTTCATGCATAGGGACAGCATGTCTACGAATTGTCCCATGGACTTCACATCCTAAATCAAGAAGTTGCTCTGCTAAATGACTTCCCGCAAATCCGCTAATCCCAGTAATTAATATTCTCTTTCCTTTCCAGTAATTTGTATCAGGTAAAGCAGATTTTTGATCTTTGAACTCTTTTAAGTATTTTTCGATGTTCCCTGGTGTAATAATATAACCTTGGCCTTCCAGTTCTTTAACTCTTACATTCTCCTCAATAACATCTTCAATAGGTATTAAATCAACCATAATATACTTTTATAATAATCTTAAATAGATTTTTAATTTAATTATTCAGAATTAATATTACTATTACTTTTGATTTTCTTTTCTAATATCATACAAATTACAAAACTTTTTTTACTTATGTTGTTTATAAATAAAATACTCTTGTATTCTAGAATGAACAATGAAAATCTCAGTAGTTTTACCAGCTTACAATGAAGTAGATAATGTAGGAGAGCTAACAATCAGATTATCTAATAGTCTTCAAAAACTAAATATTGACCATGAAATATTGTATGTTATTCAAGGAAAAGATGGAGCATATGAGAAACTAATATCTATGAAAAACAAGTTTCCTCAGTTAAGGCTTATTTATTTTCCCGAGGCAATTGGTGTAGGACCTGCATTTATCACAGGCTTTAAAAATATTTCGAGGGATATTACTCATGTCCTTACAATGGATGCAGATTTGAATCATCAACCAGAAGAGTTTCCTTTATTTCTAAAGGCATGGAAGAAATTTAACACTGATCTCATAATAGGATCCCGAAAGATTAAAGGAGGAAAAATGGAAAATACGCCTCCACTAAAGAATTTAATCAGTAGTTTTACTAATATATTATTTAAATATATATTCGGTTTACCAGTTAATGATATTACCTCTGGTTATCGTTTGTATAAAAGGGAAGTTATAGATAAGATCGTAAACAAGCTTAGTTCTAAAAATTTTGAATTTTATCCCGAAGTTATTATTTGGGCTAAAAAATTAGGGTTTAGTATGATTGAAGTCCCTATTACATTCAAATATCGAATTTATGGAGAAAGTAAGTTAAATTTTTTTACATCAGGCATTGGTTATATTAAATTACTTTATTTACGCTTATTTAAGTAATTTTTTGTATATAATAAGAACTTTTATCTAAAATTGAAAATTAATCCAAAAATTATAAATTAGAAGGGATAAGATTCTAATTATTCAACGGAAATTTTCGATTAATTGGTTTTGATAATCATGGAAAAAATAATTTCATATTTAACTTCTAAGGATTTAATAATTAAATTCACAAAGTTTGCTATAGTAGGAGCAATCGGTACATTCATTAATTTAGGTGTTTTATTTCTTTTTGCTGATATTTTTGGTGTTTATTATATTATATCCGAGGTGATTGCGTTTTATGTTTCTGTTTTAAATAATTATATTCTTAATAAAGTATGGACTTTTAAAGAAAAAATAAAAGAAAGGACTCTTATTAAATATTTACAATATCTAATTATCAATATCTTATCTTTAATCATAAATCTTGGGGTTCTTTATATTTTAGTAGAAGCTTTTAATGTATGGTATATACTAGCTGAATTTTTTGCTATAATATGTGCCTTTTTAGTAAATTTTATTGGAAATACGTTATGGACTTTTAGAAAAAGGGAGGAAGAAAATTCTGATATAATAATGTTCATAAAAACTAATTTATATTTAATATTGCCAATTTTAAGCGCATTTTTATGGGCATTGTTTAACCTAATTAATCAAAATTTTATAGCCACAGATTACTGCGACTTTGCAGTTTTTTATGATGCAGGAAAATTGCTTTATAATCAACCCTTAATGTTATATGACCCTATTTATAGATACTTTCACATGCCTGCATTCGCTTCATTTTGCGCCATCACCATATCTTTATTACCCTACCCTATAGCTTACTATTCTTTTTATGCTGTTAATCTTGTGTTAATTTCTTATTTTATATTACAATTTAATGAGATTCTTACTTTAACAGGAGTAGGTAAAAAATGGTATAGGTTTATATTTTTAATTATAATTTCAAATGGTTTTATAGTGTTAGGTTTGTTTTATCAAAATAGCTTCAAATTAATAATTGGAAATATTATTCTTTATATTCTATTACGTGAAATAAAATATAGGCGAGAGAATAAACAAAAGGATTTAAAATATTTTTTAATAAATTATGGTTTATTCACATTTGCTATCGCAATTTTCCCCCCATTTTTACTATTCTTCTTAGTATATATCTTTCATGATATAAACTTAAAAGAGATACTTAAATTTGAAAATATTAAAAAATATCTAATTGTGGTATTTATGTTTGCGTGGCAAAATATTTTGTTTTTTATATATCCTTCCTATATTCTAGATTTTTTGAATAGCTTTCAAGGACATAATATACACGAACGAGGTTATTTTCCCCTTTTCTATTTTAGGGAATGGATTGAACTAGAAAGCTATGACTTAATCTTCCTAATATCTGCTATATATATGGTAATTATTGCGTTAATACTAATCCTAAAAAGAAATCTTAGTATTGAAAAGAAATTTGCTTATACTTCGTTAGCTTGGGTTATTTTTAGTATATATGGAACTAGATCTTTTTTTCTGATCGTTCCCTTGACTTTGCTTTTATATGTTCCTTTTATGCAACAAAAATCTAATTTTAAGGATTTTATTAAAAACAATTATGTGGCTATTTTAGGATTAATTAGTGTAGGATTTGTTTACTTAATGCCCCCAAATTATACTATATATAAATATTTACCTTTTCTACAAGAATTCCCTTTAATAGTTCTTGTTAATCTTAGATATCTTATATTACTTCTTATTTTCTGTGCTAGTTTAGGATATTTATATTATACTAACATTAAAAAGAGAACCTGATTATTCAAATAAATGTAAATTTTGGGATGCCCAATTAATTAATTTTAACACCCCTTCTTTTGGTTTTACTTTTGGTTTCCAATCAAGCTTCTTCATCGCTTTTGTGATGTTAGAGATATATACTTTTTGATCACTTGGTCTCCAATCAAAAAATTCATATTTTATTTCTTTATTTATCTGTTTCTTAAGGATATCAATTAATTCTAATAGTGACAAAGTGTTTTCAGGACCACCTCCCATACAGAATACGTCATGTTTGATACTATCTGCTTTTTTTATAAAAGCATCATAGACTTCAATTAAGTCAGAGACATATAGAACATCCCTTACTTGCTTACCATCGCCAAAAATATTTAATTTTTTCCCAGTTAAAGCTGAAAGGATAAAATGAGCAACCCAACCTTGATCCTCAACACCAAACTGTCTAGTTCCATAAATACAAGACATCCTAAACACAGCTGTTTTTAAATCATACAAATGTCCATATTCTTGAAAGTAAATGTCAGAACTTAATTTAGAAGCACCATATGGAGTGTGTTCACATAGATCGATTGAAAAATTTTCAGAGATTCCATTAATGTTATCTTCTGTAAAGGTATATCTCGAATCAGTTTCTCGAATTTCACAAAGGTTTACATTATTTCCAAATACTTTATTTGTTGAGCATAAAATCATAATAGGATTTATTTTAGAAACTCGAGCAGCTTCTAAAATATTAAAAGTTCCAGTCACATTGTTTTCAAAATCACTTATTGGATCGATTACAGAAGTGGTTACAGCGGTTTGAGCTGCTGTATGAATTACGATATTAAACTCATTTTCTTGAAATATTTGCTTTAGAAATTTAAAATCTTTAATGTCATTTTTAAGGAAATTTATATTCTGAAATTGATGGAGATAGTCCCAATTATATAAAGAATTCTTAATGTCTCTTTTAAGTAAATTACTCCTTGAAAGGTTATCTAAAACGAATACCTTATCAATTTCAGCGCTCTTTGCATAAAACTCTGCTGCGTGTGACCCTATAAATCCCGCTCCACCGGTTATTAATACATTATTGCTAATATTTTTCACCAAAATTGAGATTTTATAAGTAAGAATACTTCCATTTTATATTTTGTTAATAATTAAAATTAAGTTTTTAATTTAATCATTAAATCTATGTAATTAAAGGTTCTTTTTTTTAAAATTCATCTGTTTAAAGACAATATCAGTTAAATTATGTAATTTTTTTATGTCTATAACGTTCTTTTCATCAACACTTAAAGCAACATAACTATATTGATGCATAAAACTTTCCAAATCGCCTAATTTCTTACCTATTAAAGGATAGGCAGAAGGAGTAACTTCTACAACCATTGGAGGCAGCTTCTGTTTATTTTGTTCTAAATATTCTGTAAGGCCTTCCAATAAAAGCATTTCATATCCTTCTACATCAATCTTTATCAATGAAATATCAGAAATATTTTTTTTTCTTATATATTCGTCAAGTCTTTGAACAGAAATTTGAATTGTCTCTTTAATACGATCAGAACTTAATAATCCAGAAATCATAGTATTTTCACCAATGAGATCTTTACTCAAACTGATATTAGAAACTCCTGAACGTTCACCTAAAGCAAAATTATTTACAAAGATATTATATTTTGGGTTAATTTTTTTTAATTCTAGAAGTTTTCTAAAATAGCATGGTACAGGTTCAAAACTATGTGTTTCACCTTTTTTTCCAACCAAGCTGGCTCCAATAGCAGATAAGTAGCCTATATTCGCTCCAATATCCAAAAATACTGATTTTTTTTTTACATATTTTAATAACAATTTTACAATTGGTAATGAATTTAATCCTAAATACATCCCCCGATATCTTGGTGCAAAACTAAAATAGAAGTTAAAGTTTATACCATTGATTTTTCGCGAAATATAATCTAATTTTATATTGGGGAATTCTCTGAAAATCTTTAACAAGCTTGATTTAATAATATTAAGATATTCCTTTAAGTAATAGAATGGATACTCAGAGATAATCCTGATCTGGTTTTGAAGGATTCTTAAATAGAAACCAAGGTTCTTTAAGTATTTCTTCGCGATTATATGAACAATTCTATTCAACATCTCATTCTATTAATTTTAATTAAAAATGTTTTAATATTATTATCTTATTTTCAAACTACTTATTGAAATTCACCTAAAAATTTTTCTCTCATATAATTAAATATGAATTTACTGGTTTAATTAATTTAAAATATATATATTAGATTATCATAAATATCAAATTCTAAACTTTACAAATAATATGATTAGAATCCTTTTTTTTACTCCACTATCTCTTGAATACGGAAGAGGCGGCGAACTTTCAATCATAGAATTAGCATCTGGTTTGGAAAAATATTTTGATGTTACATTAATTGATACTAATCGAGTAATAGAAAAAAAAGTTTTAGATAAAAGGGAGCTATACAGTAAACTTAGCGGATTAAAGAAGGTTTCTCGTTTTAATTATCTAACTGTAAAATTTTTAAATAAAGATTTAAGCATTCCAAAACCTATTCAAATTCTAAGATTATATAAGGAGATAAATAAGGTTGATATTGTCTATACTTCTCTATATGACATAAAGACTATTTTGTTGTTAATTATATTTCGTTTATTAAACAGGAAGATTAAAATCATTATCGGTTTTCGAAAACCACTATTTAGTGAAAAGCTTTTTTCCATATATAATATAAAAAATAGAATTGCTATTCTCCTACTTAAAATCTTTAAAAAAAACATTTATTTGCATACGATATCTCGTTATGCAAAAAATTACTTGGATTTTTTCTACAAACCAAATCGAGTTTATCACATAATACATGCTATAGATTTAAACGATTATCTAAACGTAAATAATCAAAGAAAGGATAAATCAATGCTTAATTTTCTTTATGTGGGGCATCTTGATGCTATTCATAAGGGTATTGATATACTCATTAACGCTATAAGAAAAATATTATCAGAAAATATTAATTTGAATATAAAATTTGAATTTTGTGGAACAGGCCCCTTGGAATCAGAAGTGAAAAAGTTAGAAAAAGATTTTCCTAATAAAGTGAAGGCTTTTGGTTTTATAGACCATGATAAGATCGCAGAATATTATATGAGAAATGACGTGTTTCTTTTTACCTCTAGAAGGGAACCTTTCGGTAGAGTGCTGATAGAGGCACTAGCAGCAAAACTTTTAATAATTTGTAGCAAAACCTATGGTTCTGTAGAAATCTTAAAAAATCAAGAATTTGCCTTCTTTTTAAAGGAGTTAAACCCTATTAATTTGAGCCAAGAAATTAAAAAGGTATATAGTTTATGGAAGACTAATCCTGATAAATTTTATCAGTTGCAGGATTTTGCTTATAATTTTGCATTTAAAAACTACACTTTTTCCAAAGAATTAGATATGTTTAGAGAATTTTTCAAAAGATTAAATTAATCAACAGAAGTATTATCCTCTTTTTTATATCGGGTTTTCAATTGCCTTCTGAAGGAATATAGGCCGATTAAAGTAAAAACGTTAGCTAAAATTTCTAAATAGATGTAATAAAAAATTTTGATAAAAAGAATTTTAGGAAATTTGTGATAATATTGTTTATCTACCACAATCTTAAAAAAAATGTATTTTCTAATTCTATTCAAATAGATACCAATAAAAATTAAAATACAAATAAAGAATAGACCTAAATTTATGAAGATAAAGATTGGAAAAATAACAAGAAATATCGAAATTAAAAATAGTAATAACACTTTAATACTTTTCATAAAATTCTTTTGAAAATAGGCATACATTAAAGAATTTTCAATATATCTTTTTCTTTGCTTCATAGTTTCTTTGATTTTCGTAGGATAATCTGTATAAATCCGACTTCCGTAATCACCTAACCAAAATATTTTGTATCCCTTGGAAATAA
Organism: Candidatus Hodarchaeota archaeon; assembly: GCA_048887165.1. GTDB lineage: Archaea > Asgardarchaeota > Lokiarchaeia > Sigyniarchaeales > SOKP01 > SOKP01. Next base: position 28,453 of record JBHLJZ010000028.1, read on the forward strand.
CATCAATACCTCTTGAAATATCTTCAGCTATTATCCTATTTTCATTAAATTTACCAATTGATTCAATTACCTCATATTTGATGCAAGTATTAGCTCCTGATACCATACTTTTATGATATTTTGTGTATTTTGTTTTAAACAATCCAAATCTATTAAATAAAGCATATTTAACGAGATGGAATTTCTCTTGAACGATTAAGGGTCGTGTTCCTGCTCCAATTACTATATTCTCATTACCATTGATTATAGGGTTAATCAATCTTAAAATTAGATCATCTGTAATATCGCAATCTGCATCAGTTAAATACAATAGTCCTTCTGAAACATGAATTAAACATTCATTTAATGCTCTTATTTTTCCTAGAGCAGCTTTATCTTTTCCTCCTATTTGAAGTAAAATTATAAAATTTTTAAATTTTTTAAATTCATTAGCAATAGCAATAGTTTCTTCATTACCTCCTGCGTTAACAATAACCTTTATCTTAGGGTAGGTTAATTTACTAATCGATGATAAACAATCCTTAAATAAAATACCTTCTTTCCAAGCAGGTACAATTATATTTAAAAGAGGAAAATCTTTTAAATCTCTCAGGGAATTAATCTTAGGGTCAATATTTTTTATTACAGCTTTAATGTATCGTCTATCTCTAAAAAAATGCATAAAAATATTATAAATTAATAATATTAAGGTAAATATAATGAGAAAGAAGATACTTTTGATTAAATTATTTAAAATAATTATTATTTGAATTATGTTTTCCATTATTAGGATACTATCTATAAATTAAATTTTCTTTTAATTATGGATTGATGTCATTAATATAAAATTTTTTTCTAATAAAACTGATTAGAGGTTTTATTATTTTTTTTACAGTTGGAAATGATTTTTCTAAGCTATTTAAAATTTTTTTAATCTTAAAGAACTGCATATATTTTTTAACAAACTTAATGAGATTTTTAAAAGTAATAATGAAATACTGGGCATATAAATAACTTAAGTTTAAATTAGGGAAATCTTTATTCATCCTTCTTTGATATGCTTTGCATTTTGCCCTATAGGAATAAATATATGCTAAATGTACATTCTTATCCTGAGATATTCCACTTTTATGGCGACGATAAAAATATAGTGGTTCATTAACAAATTTAAAATTTGTAACTTCTTCTAATTTATAAATAATATCTTTATCCACTGCTCGTTTTTGATAAGGGTCAAAACCTGTTGTTTTATTATATGCTTTCTTAGTAAAAGTCTTAAAATGTGAAATTCTTATATTAAAGAGACTAGTTTTTGGAGGAATAATCTCTTGAATATCCTTATTCAAAATACAATTTTTCAAATTTGAATCGCAATTCCACATCGTACTATAAATAAATCCACAATCTGGATTTTCTTTATAACTTTTAACCATAATTTCTAAGGCTTTTTCATGAAGTTTGTCATCTGAATCAAGAATACCAATGATCTCATTTTTGGAGTTATCTATAGCAGTCTTTAAAGAAGCAGAATATCCATGGTTTTTATTATGTCTGAATAATTTAATCCTATCATCGGTTAAAAAGGGGGTAATTTTTTCAATTGAATTATCGGTAGAAAAGTCGTCTACAATAATTAATTCCCAAGAAGGATAGCTCTGAGAAATAACGCTTTTTATCGCTATTTCAATATATTTCTCATTATTATAACTTGCCATTAATATTGAAAATGAATATCTACCAGAATTATCTTTTTTTACCATTTCTTAATAATCTTCAATTAATCAATTATATACAATTTTATTTTAATCTATATCAATTTCTTTCCGGGAATTTTTCGATAAAAAATTAGAAATGTTAAAGTAATCGTAATAGAGTGGATAATTAAAGTGGAATAAAATATGCCTATAAATCCAAACCATTCTATAAACAGATAATCCAGTAACACATTGAAAATACCGCCTATTAAGGTTAATTGCATCGTAATTTTACCTAAACCTGCTGGAACTAAGAATCCTTGAATTAAAATTACTCCAACGCATTTAAAAGGTATTAAAAATAATAATAAATTCCAGATTAGCAAGAGATTTGTACTATAATATTCAGGAAAGAAGATTTGAATTAAAATAGGAAAGGCAAAATATGACAAAATGCTAATAATAACTCCTAAGCCTAATACATAAATTAATTTTGATAGAAATTTTCTTAATTTAATGAACTCTTTTCTGGCAACTAAATGTGTTATAGCTGGAGCAATAACCTGTCCAAAAACAACAAACGGGACATAAGTTAATTCAAGAAATCTAGTCGCAATTTTATAATCTCCAATCTCAATAATATAGCCATAATGCTCTAAAAATAAGATATCTATATTTGTGTATAAGTAGTAAGCTAAACTAGCAATTCCTATCACAATAGAGTATTTAAAAACTTCAATAGCTATCTTTTTGTCAAACACCAAACTTTTTTCTTTTGAAAAAAGAATTAATAAAACAAATGAAATTATATAAAATAATATTTGACTCCATAACGCCCCTGCTATTTCAAATTTAAGAACGAAGAAATATGTAAGCGGGATTCTAATAATAAAAGCTATAATTGATAAGAAACTTAACTTTTTAAATCTCATCAAGCCTCTGTATACTCCATCAAGAATGTTAAAACCACTTATTAAGAAGATTAAAGCGACTAAATAACCAACAAACTCATAATAATCAGAAAAGAAGTACAAACCAAGGACAAATGTCGCGATTGAAACAAAAACACAAAAGATACTGCTTAATAATAGAGAAGAAAATAATATAGATTGTACCTTTGCTTTATCCATTACTTGATATTCTGCAATATATTTGCTTACAGATGTACTTAGCCCGAAATTACCAAAGGTTACGAATAATCCTACTAAAGCGATTAGATATGAATATTGCCCAAATTTTTCTGGAGTTAATAATCTTACGACTATATAGAAAACTAGTAAATCTAAAACCAGCTTTCCAATATATTGTATGGCTCTCCAAATGAAATTTTCCCCATGCTTTTTATATTTCTTTAATAATTCATAAATTTCATTTAACATAACAGAGTTCTAAGGGTATTAAAATTTATTTCACATGTATAAACTCTAAAAATTTTTACTCTTTTTATGATTTATTAAAAATTTATGTTCATTTTTTCAGATTTGTTTATCACATTAATTTAAAAATAATATATATCCATAAATACATTGATTCAACATACAGTTTTATGAAAATAAATATTTATTATTTCAATAATCGAATATATAACTATAATTAGCTAAATATTTTTTAAATTCGATAAAACCATTCTATTTTAAAGAAGGTTCAAGATTTGAATAAGTTTAAAATATCTATTAAACAAACTTTTACTATAATCTTTATAATAGTCTTTATCATATTTTATTTACTTTATTTAACTATTACGGTAATATTTTCCCATGAGCAAGAAATTCCGATAATAATGTTTATAGGTTTTACCTTATTTATCATACCTTATTTCTATTTTTTATTTAATCCGAACTTTCTTAAAGAAAAGACATATAACCTCAAAAATGGAGTATTTAGTGAAAATATAGTAAAAATTCTTATATTTTTATTAATGCTTGTAGCATTTTTTATTCCACCAGTTAATTTCTCTGATCTCTGCATCGATTGGAGTCAAATCTCTTATTCAAATTACTTCAGATCAATTATTTTTCTTATTGGGAGTTCAATTCTTCCAAGTTCTTGTCTTTTTAATATTTTTTTTCCTAGAAGCAAAATACATGAAATTATTGGCGTAGAACCTTTTCTATTTAAATTAGTATTATATCCGATTTTGTCATTTACATTTTTAGGAAGTATTTGTTTCTTAATTGATAGATTAGGGGTTTTAAGACAATACATTTCATTTATTATATTTCTTATTATCACTTTCTTGTTCATAATTGATTTTATCCTACAAAAGTACCGTTTCAGTTCATTCATAAAAAGTGAGAAGAGTAATTTTGCTATTTCAAAATCTACTATTTTTTTACTTTTTATTGCGATAACAATTATAATTATTGCATCAAGTATCTATTTGAAAGATAAATATCTTTTTTCTGCTGATGCTTATCGAGTTTTAAGTCAAGTAGATTTCATTGGTAAAAACGAGAGTACCGAATTTGTTAATTATGGTAAATATTGGAGCTACATTTCTTTTAGTTTAAGTAGTTTAAGTGGTATTCCTATAATCAATAATAATACATTGTTGATGGTTTTCTTATATCTGCCTATTATCTCGATTTATTTTCTCTTAAAAGTATTATTACGAAATTTTAAAATTAAATATATAATCCTCTCAACGATTTTTATTATCTCTTTTTCAAACTTATTTTGGCCATTTTTTATTAGTTCCGAAAGAAATGTAATTTCTTTGATGATCTTCAATTTTATGTATTTATTTATTTATAAAAGCTTTTCAATAGTTTTATCTATCTTTGCCTCATCCTTGTTCATAATTACAATAAAAGACATTCAATTTAATACAATTAAGTGGAAAGAAACCTACAAATTGATAATTCTCTCATCTTTTTTTTTAATTCAATCTTTTATGATTTATTACTTTCCTATTATTCCTGCATTTTCTCTATATTTCTTAATATTGATATTTTCGAATAGAATTAATGTAATTTTTAAACAATATTTAATTTTTATGGCCAGTTTTATTCTTTTTTTTATAATATTCGATATTATCTCAAATTTTTATTTTAGCTGGTTTCCAACTAACTTCTTATCATCTTTCATAGATTTTATCTTATATATTGGGGATCCTAATTTTCTCAATAGGAGGATATTTAATGCAATAATAATTTATTCCGTTATTTTATTATTACTAGGCATTAGCTTCTTCTTTTATAAAAAAGGCGCTAATATTTTCAAGAAATTTAAGAATAGGTTAAAATTTAAGATTGATATAGTCTTTATGATTAAGATGGGCTTCATTTTATTCACAGGAATGCTAATTTTAGAGATTGTATTAAATTTCGTTCTAAAATTGCGAGATGTCTATTTTTTCACGTTATTTATTCATTATTTATATGGAAGTATTGGATTTATCGGTACATTAGGAATCCTTTCACTTATCATAGTGTATAAGCATTATAAATTTATTTTCAAAGTATTTCTATTATGGTTTTTGTTCATAATTAGCTTATCATTTACAATTATTTTTATGACATGGCTTAACAATCCTATTATCAAACCTATTCAATTACCAGATAATGCTTATTTTCGGATGACTCTTTGGTTTGATAGAACTTGGTTCTATTCAATAATTCCTTTATCTTGTTTTGCTGCAATCGGTTTTTTTAAAGTTAAAAAATATATATGTAAATTTGCTTATAATTTGAATATAAGTAATCATGTTATAACATTAACTAAATTTTTAGGAATTTCAACTTTCATTTATCTTACTCTTTCTAATACAATAATTTCCGGCATAAGATGGTATAATAGCACTTTTGATCTAACTGGTGAAGATTTTCAAATAATCGGATGGATTTCTAGAAATACTCCTAGAGATTCGGGAATAATAGCAGATAGAGAAGTATTATATCATCTTATTGATGAATTAACTTTGAGACAAAGTTATTTAATAAATATTGAAATAAGCAATGCTATAAATAACTACAGTTGTTTTTACGTTGAAAAAGGATATGATCCTAACTGTTCTATTGAACTTTTAGAAGAGTATAATTATTATCATAATGTATTAAACTTAAGTGATTACAATAATAATGGTATTTCATTTATCTCTATAAATTTTGCTAATTTCATTAATTTTGGAACTATTAATTTTAATTTTGAAATTTATAATAATTCAAAAAATTTTTTAATTAATTATTATTCCACTTTTGGCGAATTAGGAATTTCTCACATGTTCAATTCTGAAGGATTTTATTATTATAATGGAACTGATTACGATAAATTATTCGAATTTGGAAGTGAAGATTTTTTTCATTATAAATTAGATTTTGAATGCACAAATGGAAATTATTCTGGTTTAAGTAAACATTTCTGGATGCTTACCTTGAATGATACACTACTAGGAGAATATGCTTTTACTAATAATATTTCTGGAATATTATATAATCAGTTTTCGACTTCGAAATATGATACTAATTATAATGTTTATATAAATAACATTACTTACTCTTGGATGTCAAATTTAAGAGTGGATTACTGCATTTTTAAGTATTTAATAGCATTTGAACATCTTTCCAACGAAAATGTTAATTATCTAATTTTGTCAAGGGAAAGAACAGAATATAGAAACCTTGCTGAACAATATATCAATATTGAGCGAGATTTAATCCCAAAATTTTATAAATATAAATTGTACGAATATAAAAATCTCATAATTTATGGTAAAAAGCTAGTTTAGGTATTATTCTAATATAATTCAATCAAAATTTTTTAATAAACTAACAACCCTATTAGGATCTTTAGCATTTAAAATAGTAGTCGAGCTAGTAAGAATATCTGCATTTTTTAGCAATTTTGCTACTTTTAAATTTATACCTCCATCAACATCTATTTCAAAATTATAATTCTGTTTATAGGAGGCTAATTTATTCACTTTGTTTATCGTATCAGGTATAAATTTTTGCCCTGACCATCCAGGATGTACTCCTAGAATTAAGAAGAGATCAACATAATTTAAATAAGAGGCAATCTCAGTCACTTTTGTCTCTGGATTTAAAACCAAACCTACTTTTTTATTATATTTCCTTACTTGATGTATAACTTTTAACTTATCTTCTTCAACTTCGAAATGAAACAAAAACGCATCTATATAATTAATAATTTTGGGAACATAATATGATGGATTAACTACCATCATGTGAGCTATAATTGGTATATTCGATTTCTTCTTAATAATCTTAAATATATCTAAGTTAAGATTAACATTATCTACAAATAAACCGTCCATTACGTCAATGTGTATAAAATCAATATCAGTTAATCCTTTTAAGGCTTCTATTGAAAAATTTTCTCCTGCATGAACAGAAAGAGCAATTTTCTTCATTATAATTTCAATAATAAATAAAAATTTTTAAGTATGATTTAGAAAATATTATGCTATTCTTTAATTTTCATTAGAAATTATGAAATTATAATAGCGTATTATTAAAAATTTTATTAATATTATAAAGAATTTTAGTCACAGGTGGAGCAGAATTTATTGGATCACATTTAGTTGATACGTTAATAGAGGATAAAAATAATAATGTTAAAGTTCTTGATTTGCCATAACTGTAAACAAGTTAAATAAAATTAAAAATTAAAGAAATTTAAAATGGATTCAATTCTTATCACTGGTTCTAATGGATTTTTAGGGTCTCATTTGATTGATTGGTTCATAGATAAAGAATTTACTATTTATGGATTAGATAGACCATCTACTTCATTTAGAAATCTAATTCCTTATACTAACACAAGGGAATATGATAAAAAAAGGAAAAAAATTTTCGGAGAAAAAATTTTAATAAAAAGTACTAAAGAAAATTTAAATTTTCTGGAATGTAATCTAAAAAATTCATTTTTATTGGAAAAAATAATTATAAATTTAAAGCCAAAATATATTTTTCATTTTGGAGCTCAACCTTATATTGTT
>JBHLJZ010000029.1:0-35873 GCA_048887165.1 Candidatus Hodarchaeota archaeon
CTAAAAGGAGAACAAATAATTTCTTATAAATATGTATACGAAGCTCCATTTATTAAGAAGTTAAAAGGTTTGTTAAGTGCCGGAACTCAAAAGGAACAATCAAAATCTTTAGAAAGTGAAATTAAATATTTAAATGAGCAAATATCTCAACTCAAAGTTGAGCAATCTAAACTAGTTAATCAACAAAAGGAGATATTAGGCAAAAAAGAGTCTTTTAACGATTTGTTATATAATTTTAATCAAAAACAAAGATTAACATCTAAAAAAAATGAATTATATCAAATTGTATACGATTTTGAACAAAATAATAAACAAATTCAAGAAAAAATTAAATCTTTAGAAACTGAAATTAGATATTTAGAGGCTCAAAAGGATCCAGCGTTTTTTAAATGGAATGATAGAATTAAAGAGATACCTAATGAAATGAAGTCACTCAATGATGATTTGAAGAAATGGGATTTGAGCTTAAATCAAAATTTAGATACATTAAGTGAAGTTAAAGAGAATTTAAATGATTATAAGATTAAATTGGCAAACATCGAATCAGAATTTCATACTAAAAAAGAAATTTTTCAAAAAGCTGACAAGGAAGCCTTTGAAATTTATAGAAATTTAGAAAATGTTGATTTTGAGATTGAGAATGCTGAAAAACATATAACTGAATTAAAAGATTTAAAAACAATTTATCAAGAAGAAAAGAACAAAATAGATAAACAACATATTCAACTAAAACTAAATTTGGAGCAAGAAATTATCAAGATCAATTCAGTTAAACAAGAATTATTAAAAAATGAAAAAGATTTAGAGAGAATTAACAATGAAATTGGTCCAAAAATCTTAGAAAAAAGTGATATTCGGTCAATTAAAGAAATAAATGATGACCTTTCTAATATTGAAAAAGAGTTACTAAAATATTATGATGTTGACGAGTCGTTAATAGTAGAAAAAGAAGAAATAATTGCAGGATTAAAGGAAATTACAAAAAATCAGAAGGATTTAGAGAAAGATATAAAATCTGCAATGAAGGCAGAAAATAAAATGGAAGAAACGTATTTTCAGAAATATGAAATAGTTCTTAACGAATTAAATGAAAAGATAAATCAAAAGTTTGAAGCAGCTAATATAAAGGCATACTGTTCATTAGAATTAACAGGAAAATTCGAAGAATTGGGAATATTGATAAAAGCAGCAACATCTAAGGATCAATTGAAATTCTGCACTGCTTTAAGTGGTGGTCAAATTTCTATGGTCTCTATATGCTTAATACTTTCTTTACAGGAAATAAAGCCATCACCACTTTGTATGTTTGATGAAGCAGGAATGTTTTTAGATGAAAAGAATTCAGAAGCATCATATCAGATGATTAAATCCACACTTGAATTGAATCCAGTTCAATTACTCATGTTCTTACCAACATCTTCAAAGAGTTTATATCAATTAGCTGACAGGATAATAGGAGTGGCTCGTGTAGGCAAGAATGAATTATCCACAATATTCAAACCAAAAATAATTAAAAAAAGATAAATGATTGAATTTCAAGATTTAACGGAAGAATTAAACAGAATTATTGAAAAAATTAAGAGAGATATTATATTAAATAATATTTCTTTATTAAGTTTAGAATTAAAGCCTATATTTCAAAAATTAGAAAATTCTCTTTCTATTTATAACATTAATAATTATTCCGTTGTTTATAGAGATGCATGTGAGCTTTTAAATAAGAAATTTGAAGAGTTAAAAGAATTATTGAGTTCAATAAATAATGAAAAGAAATTTTATGAATATATCAAATCTAATCCCGATGAAAACGAAATCTCTCAACTATTGGAAGATTGTTGGATTAACTTATTCACACTTGATTCAATATCATTCGATTTTTTAGACCACACTAAGGAGCGTTTTTTAAATGTTCAAAAATCACCGATAAAGATAGAACATTTAGAAAAAGTAGTCAATAAAGGAGATTTTTTATTAGAAATTCCGAAACATGGATTCACAGAAAAGATGATGAATTATTTTGAACTTATAAAGGAAAAACTTCCTTGCAAATTTTATGAAATTTTTGAAGATGAAGTTGATCAGATTAAAATCTTTGAACATTTTGTTTTTTTACTTCATCTTCTTCAATTAAACAAAATTAAATATCAAAAAGAAACAGAAACACTATATATTTGAGGTAAACTAATAAAATGAATGAAATTTCAATCTTAATGCATTTATTAAGTAGAAGAAAAAAAGAATATCAAATAGGAGCAACTAAAAAAGAAATCTTAAGTAGTTTAAATATTAAAGGGAAGAATAAACCTGTGTACTTTCACGATTTAATTACTAATTTATCTAATTATGTTAAACCTTTGGGAATTCAGGTTCAATATAATCCTTTAAATTCTCATTGGTTTATCTCATTTGATTCTGAAATATCTGATCTGATATTTGCTAACCCTTTCGAAGGAGAACCTAGACTGGCAGCAACATTGTTATGTGTATTGATCTGTAGTTTGCAAGATTCCGGAATCACAACAATTCAAAAAGTAAATAAGATAAGAAAAAAAAAGAGCATCTTAGACGATTTAAAAGAATTAAGGAAAAAAGGATATATTTTTCTAAATAAAGAAAATGGCAAAATAACGTTAACACCGCTGATAGGTTACCAACTAGATATACATAAATTGTTTACAAAATTAGCATTAAAATTAAAAGAGTAATATTAGTGAGATGTTGTTATCTTTAATATCATCTCAGCAACATGGTCATTATAGGTTTCAATTTCTTCAAAATTTTCAACAGTTTCACCGCATGTAATAAAGATCTCAGTTATGTTAATTTTTCTTTTATTGAAAAAATCATTAACTTTCTTCGTAATTTTCTCGATTTCTTTCTCTTTATCTCCTTCTAATAAATCGAGTTTATTTATGCATACATATATCTTATCTGGGAAAAATCGTACATCGTTAAAAAATTCAAACTGTCTATCTAAGTCTCGATCTAAAGAAAATACAGCAATAATCTGTGTTGCGATACGGGAAATTGTTATAATTCCCATTTTCACAACTGCTCTTGACCGGTCTCCTCCAGGTGCGAAAATTGTATGTGCTTTGCCAGATGAATCTTCTCTAAACACCACACGATTAGGATGAATAGTCTTAGTTTCTTTCTCATCCAAAGTATCCTCTTTATCACCTCTTGGAACGGTTGCCTCACCAGAAAAATCCGTCTTTACAACAGTACATTTCATTCCACCCTTTACTTTTTCTATTTCACCTTTATTTAAGTATCTTACAAATAGGCGTAGTATAGATGTCTTACCTACTGACACATCACCAAGTAATCCAATATTAACCATTACACTTCACCCTCTAGTAATTTGTTTAATAGTAGTTCATAATCTGGAATTAAGAATTGCTCAAGAAATGCATTATTATGCGACTCAATGAGAGCAATTAGTACTTCTTTTAAATTTTTTGCACTGTTTGTATATTTTATTAAATTCTCTGGAGAAGGATCAGTATTGAACTCTCTTGCTTTTTCTTCAAATCCAAAATTAGAACGATCGGGAAGAGAATCGAAAAATCCAAAAGCAGAATAACCTTGGTACTGGTAAAATACAAAAAATCTTGTTTTAATTGATGAAATTATTTTAGTTAAATAAGCCGAGGGGTAGATTTCTCCTAAAATGAGATCTTCATCCTGTTCGATTACAAAATAAGGAGAAATAGGAGAAACTTGATTGCCATACATTTCTTTGGGAGGTAGAGAAATAAAAGGTAATTTCTCAGAAACAATTGTCCAAAGATCTTCTCTATTTTTTTCAGTAAGAATATCTTTGATCTCATCATAAGCAAAGTAAAAATCTGATTGCAGTGCTAATAATGAGCTCAAATAGACTGATAATGATGCAAATGTAGCTTCCAATAATGGTCTTCTACTTTCATCTGAAGCAGATGGTTTTACTGCTCCTTTCCAAGCGCGGAGTCCTGTATAAACGAATCCTTTTATATCAAAGAAACTACCTGAGAGGAAAATGAATGATGGAACATATCCTTCCTCTTTAGTTAACAAATCTCTTGATCTATTTATTAATGTATCTTCCAGAGATTTATCGTTAAATTTTGAATGAACAACGGGCATAATTAGCCATTTCTTCTTTTTAGCCAAATTTGATGCACATCTCTTACTGTTTTTAAAAATAATATAAATTCTGAATAATTAATTTTTTGTATTTTTATTAAACAATATATTATTTGTATATAATACTTTACGGTTAAGTATCGTAGATTATATTTATTTTAAATTTATTTCAAGCAGACACTTGTTCGTGTGATAATAGTTCTCTAACTTTTGAAGTAACTAAATCATAATCAGTCATTGAATTTAAATTTGAAATATGAATATATTCGATTTTATCTGAATTCTTAAAAAAATTGTAAGTTACATGTAAATTTGGATTTCCTTCCTTAATCTTAATAAGAGCCCCTTTTAAAAAAATTCTTATAAAGTGTTCGGATGTTTCTTTTATTGATCTGCTTTCAGGGTCAATAAATTTTATTTCTAAACGTTTAAAATCATAAAAATTAAGTATACATAACAAATCTTTTTCTTGTTTGTTTTCACTAGAAAATATTTTACGCTTGATATTTGTTCCCTTAAAATCATCTTCAGAAATTTCTGTTTTGAAATAATCTTTTTTCAATGAATCTGAATAAATCTTATCCGCACTAGAAAATGATTTGCTTGAAATAACAGAATTTAAATACTTCAATACGGATTGCAGTTCAGACAACTCTGTTTTTAACTCTTCTATCTGATCTTTTTTCTTATAGTAAAGGTCTTGAATGATAGAAAGCATTTGAGACAGCTTTTCAGTTTCAGTTTCTTTGTCTTTCGAATCCATTGACTTCATATATATTTTTAAAGAACTTAAATTTATTTATTTATTTAGTGTTAGATGAATTAAGTAATTTTTTGAAGTGAAAATAAATTGAATTCAATGATAATTACCCCCAAACCTGATGATCCTGAAGTTCAAATTCTATCTAAAGAATTTGAAAAAAGAGGATATAAAGTTCAATATTTTATTCCGTCAACTATAAAGGTTAAGATAAATATAAATGATTTTAGTAAAGGTTTTGAGAGCTTAGATCCATATGCTGCTCTTGTGAGAGGTTTTGGTGCAGCACCAACTCAAAAAATATTTTTTAGACTAGATTTATTAAGCGCGATTGAGGAGTATGGAATTAAGTTAATCAATTCGCGAGAATCATTAGAAATTGCGAGTGACAAATTTTTAACATCAATGTTTTTAGAAAAATATAAAATTCCTACTCCTAAAACTATAATTTGCGAAGATCCTGAAGATGCTTTAGAATCTTTTGATGAACTTGGAGGAGATATGATTATTAAGCCATTATATGGGTCAAGAGGAGTTGGAATAACTAGAATAAATGATAGAGGATTCGCAGAAAATGTTATATATACACTAGGACAACTTAATGAAGTATTTTACCTTCAAGAATTTATAGAACATTACAATAGAGACATAAGGATTTTAGTTATTGGTAATAAGGCTATAGCTGGAATGTATAGAGTAAGCGATAATTGGAAAACCAACATCCATGCAGGAGCACGTTCAGAGCCATTAGAAGTAACGAGTGAGTTAGAATCTTTAGCTATTGAAGCCGCTCAAGTTACTAAAACGGATATTGCAGGTATTGATATAATTGAGAGTAAGAGGGGTTATTTAGTTTTAGAAGTCAATTCTATTCCTGGTTTTACAGCATTACAGAAAGTAACAGATATTAATTTAGCTGCTGAAATTGTATCTTACTTTTTAAAAAACACATAGAGTTGATTGAATAAAATATTGGAAGAAGAAAAATTAGAAATTAATAAAAAAAATTGTAATAATCTTACATTATAAATCTTCGATTAATCCAATTAATGCGGCAATTATTACAAGAACGCAAGCCCAAATTCCAGCACCAAAGAGGACTAATAAAATACCTAATATGAATAAAACTAGCCAATGAAATGGTAGGGGTCTGTCAGGTTTTAAAGCTACTAAAAATGTTAGTACTACGATAACTAAACCTACAATGAAATTTATAACATAGTGAAGACCAAATACAGGATTAATAAATCCATAGTTTTCAATGCCAGCTAACCCTAAAATCAAAGTAATTAACCCGACTAAAGCACCGAGAATAGTTAGAAATTTCATTAATTGTTGATTTTTATAATGTTTTTTCATTTAATGTCAACTCTATTAAAATTGATATTGTTATTAAGTGTTTAAATTATAAAAAGATTTAATGTTTTTGATAGTAAATTATCTTTAGTTATACAAAGCGAATAATAAAACTTTAATTAGCATTTAAGCCGATCTAATAAATATGATCCTAAAATATAACTATACTAATAGAAATGTTTTTACCCATACATATTCTATTGTTGCAAGAGATCTTGAAACAGGTTTAATGGGTGTAGGAGTTCAGAGCCACTGGTTTTCGGTAGGAAGCGTTGTTTCATGGGGAGAAGCTGGAGTCGGTGTCGTTGCGACACAATCATTAGTCAATAAATCTTTTGGATTACGGGGATTAAAATTATTAAAAGAAGGAAAAACACCTCAAGAAGCTCTAGAGATTCTCCTTTCAGATGATGAGGGGAGAAAGGTAAGACAAGTTGCTATCTTGAATGCTCAAGGAAAGGTGGCTACACACACAGGAGTAAAATGTATAAAACATGCTGGTCATATAGTGGATGATAATTTCTCTGTGCAAGCAAATATGATGCTTACAGATAAAGTATGGCCCGCTATGGCTAAGTCTTTCAAAATTAATAGTGATTTGCCTCTACCAGAGCGAATTCTCAAAACGTTAGACGCTGCAGAATCTGTTGGAGGTGATATAAGAGGCAAACAGTCTGCTGCGTTACTTATTGTTGAAGGAAAGGCACCAGAAAACAAATGGGAGGATCCATTAATTGATCTCAGAGTAGAAGATCATCCACAACCATTAAAAGAAATAAGTAGATTATTAAAAGTGTGGAGGGCATACGAACATATGAATAATGGCGATCTAGCTATGGAAAAGAGTGATATGAATAAAGCACTTGAAGAATATAATGCTGCTATGAAAAAGTTTCCAGAAAATCTTGAGATGAAATATTGGACAGCTGTATCTTTAGCAAATAATAAGAAAGTGGATGAGGCCTTAGAGTTGTTTAAGGAAATATTTAAGGAAGATGATAATTGGCGTGTACTTACTGAACGATTGCCAGAAGCAGAATTACTAAATATTAGAGAAGATGAATTGAAAAGAATATTATCAGTAAAATGAATGCTCAAGCATAAAATTAATTAAATTTCATATTATCGAGATATTTTTTTGTATTAAATAATAGCATGATTCAAAGAAAAATGTGATTGAAGAAAAAATATCACGGTATAAGAATAGCATCGCAATTGCAAAGGAGATTTCCAAAAATAAATATGCAGATCACGAATATTATGAGAAACTAATTTCAAGGTTTGAAAAAATATTGAAATTTTATGAAGATTTAAAGATCTGGAAGAGTTTAACAGAAAACTAAATCGTAATCAAATTCTTTTTTTAAAATCTCAAAAATTCTATGCATTGGCAAGCCAATAACATTTGTTGGTGAACCTTTGATTTTCTTAATAAATAAACTTGCTTTATCTTTAATTGAATAAGCTCCTGCTCGACCCTTCCATTCTTCAGTTTTTATATAATTCCAAATTTCTTTATCATTAAGATCCAAGAATTCCACCATTGTTATGCTATAATCAACCATAATTTTTGGATTATTAGTTTCTGTTATTGCAATTCCAGTAATGAGATTATGAGACTTATTAATTAATTTTTTTAATAAATTAAATGCCTCAGTTTCATTTTCAGCCTTTCCGATAATTTCTCCATTAAGTTCGATAATAGTATCAGCAGCAATAATAATCGTATTAGTTCTCAATTTTTCTTTAGCATCTAAAGCTTTTGCTTTAGCTAACTCTATTACTAACTTAATAGGATCATTAATTTTTTGCTTATATTTTTCTTCATTGACAGTAGTAAAAATAACTTCAAAAGGGATTTTTGCATTCTTAAGAAGTTCGCTGCGATCAGTAGATTTTGAAGCTAATACAATATTTTTCATAAGAAAAATTCAAAAGTTAGAATTTATTCGTATTAAGTGGTTATAAGATTACATTAATTCTATATTTTATAATATTTTATATATAATTTTACGATATGATTAATTAAAAGAAATTATTAAGTGATTTTAATATGCAGGATTTTTTTTTCTGGTTTCTATTAATATTCTTTACATTTTTCTTAATACTTTATTTCTATTTAAAATGTGCTGATGAAGATAGTAAACTTAATAATTTTTTCGGATTTGGGGCTATTTTTATTGTATTTATTCATATTTTAATATTTCTTTTGTTAATATTTCAAGATCTTTCCCTCATTTCGAATCTTTTACAGTTATGGATTTTTTCGTTATGTTTACCTATAATATTAATTGGGATGATTATTATAATCTCAACGGTTATTGCATATTTTTGTAAATATTATTTTAAAGAGAAGAATTTTTCATCGTTTGGAAACAAAATGAGAATTAAATTAAGTGAAAGAAGTAAATTAAGAAACGATATATATCGTAAAATACCACATATTCTAATATTTATTGGATTATTTGTATTGTGGTACATCGGTGTCTACTTTGTAAAAAATGTTACAGGATCTACAGAAGGAATGATCCCCTTTGAAAATAATATGCTTTATCTATATTTTCAAATCCTAACTGAGCCAAATAGTGTGATTGAAGTACTTTTTTCTTTAGGATGGTTTTATTATCTATTATTTTTCTTTTTTTACTCATTTTCTCTCTGTATGTTAGCAAATGAGTATACACGTAAATCAAAAAGAATTTTTTTTCCATTTAATATATTTTGTACTATATTACTATGTGATGAAGAAAAAAGTGGATATGGAACATATCTTTATTTTGCAATTAGTCATTTATTTACAGCTTTTTTATGCCCTCCTATGGTTTTATTTACTATTTTAGGAATTAGCTCAATAGCAGATTTGATGACTAGCCAAGTTGGTATAAGATTTGGTAAGAATCATATAAAATGGAATGAAGATAAAACCTGGGAAGGGACTCTAGCAGGAATAATAGGTTGTTTTGTAATATCTTTATTTTTTACTGGATTAATCTGGGCATTTATCTTTTCGATTGTATTTCTTCTTTTTGATATTTTAACTCGAAAACCTATTAATATGTCAGATAACTTGTTAGTGCCAATTGGATTAGCAATTATTTTTGTTATTATTAGATTTTATTTTAATTTAGATTATTATACAATCATATTAACTTGGATTTAAAAAACACAAATAAATTTTAAATCATTTTATTATATAAGTAAAAGTTTTTAAATAATTAGGTTTTAGTGATAAAAGTAATGTATTATTTACCGACAAGTTTAATCTTTTTTGGATATGCTTTTTTTACTTTTTTTTATACAATAAGGAATAGAAAAGAAAAACTAGAAAAACATTTATTTGTGAATGAAATTCTATTTGTATTATTGTTGTTAAATGCGGGAATTATGTATCCATTTATTTATCAATTTCACTCACCTCAATTATTTCAGGATACAATTAATTTTTTATGGCTACTATCTTCTTTATTGTTTTTGATTGAAATGGGAGTACTGGGTATAATTTTGACTTACAATGCGATTATATCGAAAAGAGATCCTGATATTATGGCTGAAAGAGATTATAAGAAATATTGTAAAGAATTTAATGAAAATTGGACTGATGATTTAAAAAGTGAATTCGGGAGAAAAATGCTACATTTATTTACATGTTCAGTTATTTTCATTTTCTGGACTATTGGGACAATATTTGAAAGTTTGGGTATTTTAGAGTCATTAAGATTAGACCTTTATAGTTTCTCTTATTGGTGGATTGTTACAATAGGATTTTCTTTTGTATTTATGTTTCAAGTTGCAGATTTGGCTCGATTAAATAAGTTTTACATGCTTCCAAATTGGGCAAAAAAATGGTATCATTCTATGAGACAGAATGAATTAAATACTTTCATTGGATCTACACCATTAGTATTATCGTTTGTACCGTTTATATTTGCCCCTTTTCCAATATTTGCAGCTGTAGCATTAATTACAACGGTAGCAGATGCAATTGCATGCTTAATAGGAAAAAAATTTGGCAACCATAATTTAAAAAAGAATTCTGAAAAAACTATAGAAGGTTTTATTGCTGGTGGTCTTAGTACTTTTTTAATAGTCATTATTATAATGATTATTTATAATAGATGGATTTTAATACAATTTCCAAGGATAGTACTTATGGCAATTGTAGCAGCGATAATATTCTTATTAATAGATTTGTTTTCAAATAATATTTCAGACAATATTTTAAATCCTATTTTAACAGGTTTAGCAATTTGGATAATTTTTTTAATTTGATTTAATATTTCTTTCTACAGAGATTATCCACCGAAATATAAATACAGAAAAGTTATGTCATCTCCATCATTTAAAACTGTTTCGAGGAAATTTTTATCTCTATAACTTCTTCCATTTATAATAATAGAGAGAAAGGAACTGAATTCTTCTGGATTTTTTTTATCCCATAG
Source organism: Candidatus Hodarchaeota archaeon (assembly GCA_048887165.1). Lineage (GTDB taxonomy): Archaea > Asgardarchaeota > Lokiarchaeia > Sigyniarchaeales > SOKP01 > SOKP01. The sequence goes on from JBHLJZ010000029.1 coordinate 10,684, forward strand.
AAGTTCTTTAAATTTTTCACCATATTTTGTGTAAAAGTATTCCAGTAATTGTTCGAGAGTAAGTTTCTTTTCTAAATTTACAATATCATTTGTTTTTTCTGTAATTTCATTAAATGGGGGTTCAAAACGTAGTTTTAGAGAAATCATTTGAAAAAGCTCCAATATATAATTTTCAAGAATCATAAATTTTCAAGCATATAAAATTTTGACGGTAATTTTTTAAAAAATATTAAAGTTTTAACAAGAACTTTATAAAATTAGTACATATAACTAGATTATTGAATCAATTGAGGTACTTATAATGGCTAAAGTAATTTTTGTTTCTAAAAAAGATGTTCGTGATGCGTGGCTTACTGCTTTAACTCAAGTACTATACACCGGTGACGATATTAAAACTGAATATGATAAATCTGAAGACCCTCCTTCTAAGGATGCATCAGTATTAATTGAAATTAAAGAACCAATGAGCAATCCAATTAAACGAAAGGATAAATTAATCAAAATTAAAACAAAATATGGAAATGAATTTGAGGTTTATGGCTGTATGGCAGATACTTATTTAATTGGCTCCATACAGAGTGGATATATTGAAGAAATCATGGAAGGTGTCAATGATCATTACATTTGGGATTCTGGATCGAGCTTTCCATACTCTTATCATGATAGAATATTTAATTACACACCATTTTCTTTAGAAGATACTATTCATGTGAATTATGATTTAGAAATTGTTGATAATAATTTCGTAAGGAATCACCAAAAACTAATAAAAGCGGGTAAGATTGAAAATACAGATGACTCAACTAAATGGAAATTAAAAAACCTTGTTGAATTTGACTTGGAAAAAAGCATTCATAGTCAAATTGGTATTGATAAAATCCCGATCGGGATCATTAATTTTCCTAAGCTTAATCAAATAGAATATATCATCCAAAAATTAAAAGATCGACCATATTCTCGTAGAGCTCAAGCAATAACCTGGAGACCGCTAATTGATCCTTTTCATATTGACCCCCCTTGTCTGCAAAGAATATATATGAGAATAAAAGAAAATAAATTAATGATGCAAACTACATGGAGAAGTAGAGATTTATTTAGAGCATGGGAGGCAAATGTAAATGCGATGATAAGAATTCAGAAATATGTTGCTGACCAATTAGAAGTAGACATTGGTCATTACCTAGATTTCAGTAATTCACTACATATATATGGAAATACAATTTCTGAGGTAAAAGATATGTTATTTCGCATGAAAAACAAAGGAGAAGAGTTTCCTCAAGAAGTTATTGAATTACTCGAAAAAGAATAGTATCTAGCTTTCAAAAATTCTTGGAAATACTTTTTTTGTATTATTATAGATTTGAGCTTCTAGTTCGATAGAAGGAATCTTTCTTAGATGGGAAATTGAATTTAAAACATCTCTTATCATAGACGGAGTACCTAGATTTCCGGAATATTTTACTGGACCATCACTCTCCAATAATAGATGCTCAAGATCTACCAACATTACTGTTTTTTTAACATCTGGAGAGTAAGATATAGCAGGTGTAATAGAAAAATAATATCCTCGGTCTATACCTGATTTTAAATAATTTTCTGGACCAGAATACCAATGTATATTTACATTTGGAAGGTTATAAGAGGGAAGTGTATCAAATACCATCTTTTCAGCTCCTTTTGTATGCAAATTAACGGGTAACTCTAAATTCTGAGCTAGTAACAACATGTTGTCAAAAATCCTCTTTTGTAAAGGATATAAATCTTTATTTTTAATAAAATAATGATCTAAACCTATTTCTCCTATACAACAAATCTTTTTTTGATTGTTTGTAATTAATTCGATTATGAAATCTAATTGATTCTCAATTTCTTGATTATTTTGTACTTCTTCAGGATGTATCCCTAGAGCGGGATATATAGAATTAAATCTTTCTGAGATTTCTAATATTCTTTTTTGACTAATTGCGCTCATAGAAACTGCAATGATTTTATCGACTCCTACTTTATTAGCTTGTTTTACAACTTGATCAAGGGCTAAATAAAGATTTGCATGGCAGTGTATGTCAATAAGCATGAAAAAGTGCCTCTAAAAATAGTTTTGAATTTTAATATTGTAAAAAGAGAATGATTAATATGATTTATAAACTATTAATTTCTGCTCTTAAATTAACTATTTGTTTAACTAATTTGAATTTCCCTTTTGGATACTCTTTAGTATCTAAATACTGCTTTAATTGATCTAGTTCCTTTATCAAATATTTTTTAATGTCTTCTTTAGTAACATGTCCTAAAATCTTTGGCAGGGGTTCAAATTTTTCAGATCGTTTGACTCTCAAATCAGATATAGCCTTGGCAAGTTGTGCCTGAAAACCTTTTGATTCAGCAGGATCAACACCATCAAGCATATCCAAAGAAGTCTTTAATCCCTTAATAAATGCTTCTAAGTCCCTAATATCTATTTGATCTTTATTCATACTAAATACAATAATAAAGTTAATAGAATCCTTATATTTATATTCTAACTCATGATACTTAAATATTATATCTTTTTGAATTACTTATTTAAGTACTTTTGATTTTTTCTCTTATATGACCATTAAATTCGATTTTTATTTCCGAAATTTTTGTCAAAAAAAATAAATATCTCGTCACATAAAACTTCAGCTAAAGCAGACAATACTATGCTTTTTAATTTATCATCATAAAGTCTAATTTGATCTGAAAATTCAATTTGTATTGTCTGGCTATTGTTTATTTTGCTTACACCATACTGTTTAGTTATATATCCTCCAGTTAAAACATATTCGCTCCTCATTGGATGTCCGGGAGCTATCGGAATACCCAAGGTAAGAAACTTCTTAATAATTCTTCCTCGTATATTTTGTTTCCAAAATTTCCTTGGAAGATTATTTTGTAATATTGTTTTTAAATTATTAGAACCTAAAATTAGCTCAACATCACGAAAACCTTCCGGTCTTTTATTCTTTTCAAAACCATGTATATCGATTAATAAAGAGAATTTAAAAGATTCTAGATTATCATTAATCAATTCTTTTATCTTATTATGATAAAATCTATAAATCTTTTTAGCAAGCTTTGAATTTTGACTGTATGCTTCAGTTTCTATTCTATTTAAATCTATTTTACTCCGAGATACATTAGAAATTATGTATGATGGGGTTTTATTAATAGATCTTTTAATTCTATAAAATTCCTTTATTTCTTCAATTAAGATTAATGTTAATTCTATTGTTTTTTTATCTATACCAATAACACCATTCGATCGAGCAGGAATATTTTTAACATTTAAGTTCCCTCCATGTGGAACTGAAATAATTAACGGGATATCACCCTTATGATATTTTATATAATTTTCAATATTTCGCATTTTTTAATAGGTTCCCATTAAATGTAAAGATTTAATACTGATATAAAAAATAATAAAAAAAAATTAAGGAGAGATAGTTAAAGCACGAAGAATTATAAAAACACCAAGCCATAATCCAAATCCAATTATACCAAATATGTAATATGCCCAGATATTTTTCTCCTTTACAAAGATTAAATGACAAAATATCCACGATCCAATTGCTCCAATTACCCCAGAAGCAAGATCACCTATAATATTCTCCCAAGTATCCACTCGGCCTTCGAATTTCCATCCAAGTTCTATGAATAAGAAATTTTCTAAAACTTCCCATAAAATCAGAATACAGAATGTTATAATAAAAACAAACAATAATGAAAAGATCGGTATATGTCCTTTATTTTTTGGAATTGTATAGAATAAGCTAAAAAATAAAAAGACTCCAACTCCAAAACATATATGACCAATTGAAAAATAGTCGAACCATGCTATTCCCACTTGACTTGGATCTGTTGCAATTAAATCAACAAATAACATTATATTCTCACTTTTAAATTTATTACAAATTTAATTTTAATTTAATTTTAAATATATTATAACAGTACATTGAATTAAATTTGTGTTTTTAATTGAGACAAGATATTGCTTTAGTTTTATATTATCAGAAAGAAAATATTTATAGTTTTAATGCTTTAGTCGGAGCAATTGAAACGATAGATGAATTAGATAACGTTAAGATATATTTTATTCAAAAAAAATTAGATCTTTTTAATTCTTTGAAGGAAATTTGTAAAAGTTTTAAAAAAATAATTGTCGCAATTTCCTTTTTTACCACTCAACTTTGGGAGATATATGATTTAATCAAAAAATTAAAAATAGCTTTTAAAAATAAAATTTTTTTACTCGCAGGAGGACCTCATCCCACTGGGGATCCTTTAGGTTCCCTTAAAATGGGATTTGATTTAGTAGCTGTAGGAGAAGGAGAAGAAACTTTGATTGATATACTCAAAAGATTTACACATAATGGTAATATATCAGATATAAAGGGTACAGCATTTATTGATGATAATAATAACTATCATTTTGTTGGTAAAAGACCGTTTGTAGATTTAGATAAATATCCGCCAATTCCTTTAAAAAGCATTAGATTTGGAGCAATTGAAATCACAAGAGGTTGTCCTTATGTATGTTACTTTTGTCAAACACCTTCTATTTTAGGATCTTATCCAAGACATAGAAGTGTTCAATCTATATGTAAAATTATTCGATTTATGAAGCAGTATAATAAACTTGATATCAGATTTATTACTCCAAACGCTTTTTCTTATGGTTCTTCAGATGGTAAGAATTTAAATCTTTCCGAATTAGAGAAATTACTAATTGAAATAAAAAAGATTATTTTACCAAAAGGGAGAATTTTTTTGGGTTCATTTCCTTCTGAAGTGAGACCAGAACATGTAAATCCTCAAACTTTAGATTTAGTGTTAAAATATGCTGCTAATGATAATATTATAATTGGAGCTCAATCAGGTAGTCAAAGAATTCTAAATTTGTGCCACAGAGGGCACACAGTTGAAGATATTTATAGAGCGGTCGAATTAACAATTAACTCAAAACTTAAAGCTAATGTAGACTTTATTTTTGGTTTACCTAATGAAACTGAAGAAGACATAGATTTAACTATAGAAGTAATGAAAGACTTAGCTAGTAGTGGGGCTCGTATTCATACTCACTCTTTTATACCTTTACCTAATACGGTATTTGCAAATATGAGTGTAAAAAGAATCAATAAAAAATTAAGAGTGATGATTCAAGAGCTTAATTCTAAAGGAATTGCGTATGGAGATTGGAAAAAACAAGAAAGAATAGCATTAAAAATCGCCAATTATTTAAAATCTAAAAGAATTTCGTAATATTATGAAGGAATATAATATAGATGTTCTCTTTTTTCTATGAATCCTTCCTTCACCAATATTTTAAGAACTTTTATTGTCTTTTCCGATTGTATTTTTAGTTTATGTATAATTTGTTCCTCTGAAAGTGGTTGTGTTTCTAATAACATCTTAAGGATTTTTCCTCTCAACTCACGGTTAGAGTCCTTAAATTGGGATTGTTTTCGGTAATGAGCACTTCTTTTATTTAATTCTGGATGAGTCTTTTTAAGCATAACACCAAAATCCATTAAAGCATAGTACCACTCGCGTGGATTTTTATAATCGATAGTTCTTTGAACCAAATTCAATATTTCATTATCTTTAACTAAATTTTTTCCAGGAAAGAAAAAATAGATGTAAACTCGCCTTATATTTGTTTCAATAAAAATAGTAGGAACGTTATACGCGAATACCATTATTGATGAAGCCGTGTTGTGACCTATCTGTGGAAGTGATTTTAAAGTTTCTATATCTTTAGGAAGTTCCCCATGATTTTCATTAATAATTTTTTCTGCTATAGTTTTTAATGCAACAGCTCTCCTATTATACCCTAAACCTTGCCAAGCTTTTAGAATGTCTTCGAGTGAAGCCCTAGCAAGTTCTTGAAAGTTAGGAAATTTTGCTATGAAATTTAAATATTTTTCAGAAACCCTTCCAGTTTGAGTCTGTTGAAGCATAATTTCAGATACTAATACGTTATATGGTGTAATATCTTTTCTGAAAGGAAATTCTCTCGCATTATTCTTATAATAATTATAGATAATCTGTTGAAAAATTTGAATAGTTTGAGATGTCAACCCATCTTTTTTATACATTCTATGAAATTCTGTAATTAGAATATTTCTACACCATAAGCTATATTATAATGTGAAATAAACAAAGCTAAATGAATTTTATTTCAATAAATTATAGAATAATTCTACTTATCATAAATCATTTTGAAATATCAAAGAAGAATTCAGTTATGCCCCCTTCAATCTTTTTAAGCGTTAACTTATAACCAGAGGTGTCTATAATATGTAGCATAGGCTTGTTTTCAAGCAAAATAGTGCCACCAAAGGTTTTATAATTTAATTCCCGAGCAATTTTAACTAGATAATTTAATAAAAATCTCGTAATTCCTAGTTCACGCCAATTTTTTTGAACTACAAAAGCTAATTCCGCAAGGGAAGGGTGTATTGTTTTAAAAAATGCTCCTAAAGCAATGATTTTTGTTTCTCCGTTTTCACTATATTCAGCAACTAAAATCATATCTGTTGTATAATCTATATTTACCATCGGTTGAATTTTTTTATGACGAAAATCGTGAACAGGAGTAAAAAATCTCAGGTATCTATCTTTTTCATCTAAAGAGTAATGCAGTTCTTGTATCATTCTTTCATCTGTGGTTTTAATAGGTCTGATTTTTAGTTGCTTTTCGTTTTTTAATTCCAGAATTGTTTCATATTTTTCAGGATAGACAGCAATTCTTCCGTCAATAGAAATAGGGAGTTTTTGATCCGAATAAACATATTTCCATTTTTTAGCATGCTCTAAAAGTACTTCTCGAAAGTCAGGATGAGCAATATTTATCATTTCAAGGACTCTTTCCCTTATACTTTTTCCGTATAAATATGCAATACCCCATTCTGATACAATGTAATGAACATCTCCTCGAGTGATTACCACACCTGAGCCTGGCTGGAGAAATGGAACAATTCGAGAAACAACTGTTCCATCTTCTAATGTTGCTGTTGATGGTACTACCATTATTGGTTTTCCGTCTTTAGAACGGCTTGCAGCTCTTATAAAATCTACCTGTCCACCAATACCGCTATAAAATTGATGACCAAGAGAATCTGCATTAACTTGTCCTGTCAAATCTACAGTTAAGGCTGCATTTATAGCAACTTGCTTATTATTTTGACTTATTATATAGGGATCATTACAATAATCACTTGGATGGAATTCAACCATTGGATTATCATTTACAAAATCATATAAACGTTTTGATCCCATTACAAATGAACAGATAATTTTATCTTTATGGATCGATTTCTTTTTACAAGTCACTGTACCTTTTTCAACTAAATCCACAATTCCATCCGAAAAGACCTCACTATGAACACCTAAATCCCTTTTTCCTTCCAATTCAGTTGTTACTGCATTAGGAATAGTTCCAATACCCATTTGAATTGTTGATTCATCTTCCACTAATGAAGCAACGAATTTTGCTATTCTATTAGCTACATCGTCAGGTTCTGTATAAATAAATTCAATAATTTCATGATCAGTAGCAACAAATGCATCAATATCATCCATATGTATAAATGAATCACCCAAAGTACGAGGCATATTTGGATTAATTTCAGCAACAACTTTTTCAGCTTCTTCTGCAATAGGTTTTACAATATCAACATTTATGCCAAAACTGCAAAATCCATATCTATCTGGTGGACTAACTTGAATTAAGGCAGTATCTAAATGCATTTTCCCGAGTTTGAATAATAATGGGATTTCTGAAAGAAGCATAGGGGTATAGTCAGCTTGTCCAGATCTGATATATTTACGGAGAGATTTTCCAATAAAAAATGCATTATGTCTAAATAAATCTTCAATACCTCCAGCAGTTTCATAATAATCTAAATCACTTAAACTAAGGAAATGCAAAATCTCTACATCAGGAAGTTCAGGTCCAAATTCAATTAATTTTTTTGTTAGTTCTATTGGTTCTGAGCATCCGGAATCAATAAAGATTCGATCTCCCGGTTTAATAAATTTCTTTATAGCATTTGAGATAGAGACTTCCTTTTTACTATATTTTTTTAATAAAGAAGGTAGGTTATTATTTTCTGGTTTTACCAAGAAGAATTCACCAAAATATTTTTAATTTGACATTTATCAATAGGATTTTAATGATTTTAAATATGATTTAAATCTAAGAAATTGATCTTGAGTAAAAACTAATATTATAATCCTTCAGCTATAAGAAGAGAGAATTAAATCAACAATTTTGTTAATGAATTTCCCTTTTTGAATTTTACAGACACGTGCTACCTTTTTAAAATTAAATGATTCTGCTAATGCATCCAAATAAACTATATTATATAAAATTGAAACATACTTATTATTTTCCATATAAAGTTTATCTAATACTATTTGCATTTGATTATAATCTAATTTGTCTGACTTTTTTTTTATTCTTTTACTGATTTCTTCTAATGTTTCATTAAATTGAATATCACGAATTCTCGAAATAAGTGAACTCAAAACAACAGTATAAAGAATAAGAGAATCAAATTTTGTATCATGCATAGCTGCAAGTTTTATTTGAATCTCTTGATATATTTCTCTTAAATAATTTTCATCCATTCCTTTAATTTGTTTGAATGGACTAAAAAATTTTAGATATTTTCCTTCTAAAAACGAGTGAAGATTATGATAGAAAAGGTTTTTAAATCTTTTAACTATTAATCCTGAATTTTTAATTTTTAATGAAATTTCGGGTGTTCTTCCGATAATTGTGTCAGTTCCGCTTTTATAAAATTGTTGTTCAATTAAATTGTCTGTGGCATTAATAAGACGCTCTAATTCCGTATTTATCTTAATAACACCCTTTGATCTTTTCTTTTTAATTTTTTCGAAATAAATCTTATAAACTAATAAAAGAATTGAGATTTAATTTTTATGTTATGCAAATTCGTTATAATTTAATATTATTAAAAATAATAATTAGATTCAATAATATTAATTACGGAATGTTACATGTATATCATTAACAATCTATTTAAAACACAAATTCTTCTAAAGAAAAAATTAAAATTTAAAAAAAAAAGGTGAAATAAGATAGGTTTAAAATTAGCATCAACATTAGCTATATTATTTCTATTTGGGTTGATCTATGCTGTAGTTTTTGCGATTGGGGTCTGGTTTTTGCCAAGTACGATCTGGGGATTATTACTTATGGTTGGTTTTACAATTCTAATAGTTCTATTTCAATATGGTATTAGTCCTCTGATAATTAGATGGTTATATAGAATAGATTGGATACCATATGAACAATTTATAAGTCGATACCCTCATTTAGGTGATGCTTTGGATAAAGTAGTGGCAATACAAGGAATTAAAACTCCCAGAATGGGTATAATCGACGATTATAACCCTAATGCTTTTACCTTTGGGTGGACTAAAAATAGCGCGAGAATCGTGATTACAAAAGGAATAACACATTACCTAGATGAAGATGAGCAAACTGCTGTTCTTGCTCATGAATTAGGACATGTTGTTCACAATGATTTTATTTTAATGACTGTTGTTTTTGCAATTCCTCTTATTCTTTTAACTATTGCAAGATGGTCTTATTATGCTGCTCGTTTCTCAGGAACTGGTTCAAGGAATAGAGATGAAGGGAATTATCTTCCTTTAATACTGATAGTTGTTGCCTTTTTATCTTATATAGCATATTTTATAGGTTATCTTACCTCATTGTTCATAAGTAGGATTCGAGAATACTATGCCGATCAACATGCTGCGGAATTGACGGAAAATCCTAATAATCTATCCACAGCCTTTGTTAAAATCGCATATGGTTTATTAGTTGGAGGCTCTGAAGAGGAAATTAAAATTAGAAACAAGTCAAAAGTAAGAGCATTAAGGGGATTAGGAATTTTTGATCCAAAAAAAGCGAGTCATTTAGCTGCCATGAGCACAGGTGGTTCGGGAACTTATTCAAAAAATGCAATCCAAGCAGCAGCTGGTTGGGATTTATTTAATCCCTGGGCAAAATATTTTCAAATATATAGCACACATCCACTACCAGCTAAAAGAATTCAACGATTAAACGAACAATGTGAACAATATGGAAAATCTGTTGAAATTGATTTTTCTGATGCAAAAAAGATAAAAGAACAGCAAGCCGGAAAGTCTTTAATAGGAGAATTTCTTACTGATGTCTTTGTCAAATCGTTACCTACAATAATTTTCATATTACTAATTGCATTAACGATAGTTTGGTTCTTTGGATTTATAGGATGGCTATCTCTGGGTATGACGGCTATTTGGAATAATCTATTGTTAGTTTGGGCAATTGGTTTTTATGTTATGGGATTCGGAGTTATAATTAGAACCAAGTTTATGTATAGAAGTGGATTCAATCCTAGTAAAGTGGTTGATCTTGTAACAAATATAAAAGTATCACCTGTTCGTCCAGTCCCAGCGATCATCGAAGGAACAATCGTTGGAAAAGGAGTTCCTGGGTACTACTTTAGTGATGATCTATTTTTCCAAGATGATACAGGTTTAATGTATATTGACTATAGATTTGGTTTAAGTATTGTTGATTTTTTCTGGGCAATTGCTAGAGTAGATAGATTAATTGGACAAAGAGTTAGAATCCAAGGATGGTATAGAAGGGGTCCTAGTCCTTATCTTCAAATAGATACACTATGGACTGAAACCGGAAAAAGGTACCGAAATTACTCCAAGCATATGACATATATTACAGCAGTGATCTTTTTCCTAATTGGCGCATTCCTTTTCTATTTATGGTTCGCTCCAATGCTTTAATTAATTATTTTTTTATTCTTTATTTATTTCTTCTCTATTACTTAATAAGTTTGCATAAGAGAGAACTCTCTTCTGATCAATACTAATTAAAATACAGTCTCAGATCAATCTAAAAAAGAATTTAAATTTCATAAAAATAGACAAGTTTAATAAAAAAAAGTAAAATTAATACAAAATGAATGTTTTAATGAACTATAATCTTTTTAAAGAACAAAAATTTATAATAAGTGCATTAACAACTTGATTGTTAATAAACAATAATAAGTTAAAGAGGTTTAAGAAAAATGGTTGATGAATCATTATTAAAATGGATGAAAGAAAAGATGGATGCAGGGGCTGCTGCTTCAGATGTAAATGATACCTTAAAGGTATATGAAGTTTTCAAGCAGGTTGCAGAAGAAAATGAAGATCTTAAAGAAGAATTAGAAGATATGGATATCACTATCCAAATGATCATAACTGATGCTGATGCTAAATTCTGGTTAAAAGCTCATGATGGGACTATGGAATTTGGAGAAGGTGACGTTGATAATCCATCTTTTACGTTCTCAGCTACTAAAGAAGTTGGAGCAGGATTACTTCTCGGTGAAGTAGATGCCACCAGCGCGTATATGGAGTTGCATTAAGCAATTCCAGCGCAAATGGCTGGTGACATCACCGTAGAAGGTAACTTACAAGATGCTATGGCTTTTCAAGAAATTATTGAATTAGCATTAGAAGCTCTTGAAGATATGATGGATTAGATGTATTAGCTAAATAGCTAACCTAACCAAACAACTCCTTAAAATTTTTTTTATAAGTTTAATATTTTTAATAACTCTTTTTCCTTAACAAGATGGATTTTTTAAAGATTAAATAGGTTAATATAGGTCTTAATTGTCTAAAATCATAAACATCTTAAGACGATTTCTTAAAGTAATAGATATTATGCTATTGGTAATAGGAACAAAAAAGAAAAAATAAAATTTTTTGAAATTGGTTTGGTGACACTCTTTTCGATATATTTAATCTGTTAAATCCTCTATTGCCTCAATTGCTAGTTCAATAATTTCTTGAAACGCCATTGCGTCTTGCAGGTTGCCTTCTACGGTGATGTCGCCAGCCATTTGCGTTAGATGTTTAGAAATTAAACAACTAAATACGCTGACGTTGCATCAACTTCACCGAATAACATTCCCAAACCAACTTCTTTAGTTGCGGAAAATGTGAAAGATGGATTGTCGACCTCTCCTTCTCCATATTCTAGATTGCCTTCAGATGCTTTCATCCAGTACTTAGCATCGGCATCAGTTACTATCATTTGGACAGCAATGTCCATGTCTTCTAACTCTTCAGAAAGATCTTCATTTTCTTTACCGATCTGTTTGAAAAGTTCAAACATTTTTAAAGTAACACTTACATCCGCAGCAGCGGCGCCAGCGTCCATCTTTTCCTTACATTCATTTAATAATCCTTCGTCAACCATTTTAATCTTCAACCTCTTTTATAAAATTTGCTTTAATTATCTTAAAGTTTTTTATACGTTAAATTAATTTTTAAGGAGTTGTGATTAAAGATAATTCGTTTTGATTTAAAAAGCTTTAATTTTTAAACTCAATTGACAAAAAGTTTTTATTGATAAAAAAAAAGATTAAACGCTTACTAGTTAAGAATTATGAGTAGAATATTATCTTGCTAAACCTTAAAAAATAGAAATTAAGTCACATTTTTTTGCATTTATGACAAAAATTATGGCGCCCACAGCGGGATTTGAACCCGCGTCGCAGGAGTGACAGTCCCGAATGCTAGACCGGGCTACACTATGTGGGCATAAACGAGTAAGGTGAATTGTATGTAGATTTGTTTTATAACAAATTAAATAATCTAAAATATAAAAATTTTATTCTTAAATTCTCTTTATCTTATTTTTGAAAAATGAGCCTTATTCATAACTAAATTTAAAATACCAGCAAAACAGTTTAAGGATTATTGTGAATGAAAATGAGGATTCGATCGAAGACAAAATCGTTCTTGTTAAAATTGTTTAAATTTTGAAATTTTCCTTTTAATTTTTTGAATTCTAAAAAATTTTTCTGAATTTATGTCTTATTATTTTAAAGATGATAAATATTGATATAAACAAATTTAAAGGAGAAAAAAGATTGATTAGGTAGAGGTATAAGAAAATATTATAAATATTCTATAAGGCACTCAAATATTTTTATGATCAATCGCGAATCTATAAGTAATTTATTAAAGAACTTGGAAGGAGAGAATGAAAACTTTAAGAAAGCATTAGAAAGTATCATAAAAGCGGGGGTTAAAATAGTGAATTCAACTGAGGAACTTCGAGAAGAATTGATAGGGTTTGATGATATCTATCAAACATCTGTTATAGATCTTGGCTTTAATTACTGGCTTCAAGTTTCTGAAGGAAAATTAAGTTATAAAAAAGGTATCAATCCTGAAGCTTCATTTATAATGAATTATACTAAAGAATTGATTATTAAGATCCTTAAAGGCGAGATTTCTGGTACAGATGCCTTTATGAAAGGTAGAATACACGTTCAAGGAGAGATCTCCCAAGGGTTAAGATATGTAAAACTTTTTCGAATTTTCACTAAATATTTAGAAAAAAAGAATGGAAATTCCAATCATGATTAGGTTCTTATCACCTTAATATTAAAGTCAAATTTAAATAAGGAATCCTTATTTTAAACAATAAAAATTTATGAAGAATTTTCCCTTAAATAGATTTATTTTAATATAAGATATTGCATAGTTATGATTGATACTAAGGTAATGAATTTAATGTTGATTGAACTCGATTCCACTGATGAAAAATTCAAGATTGCGTTAGATAAATTCATTAAGATGGGATTAAAACTTATTCAAGGTTCTGAAGAGTTTCAGGAAGAATTAGACTTATATAGCGACGTTCTTTTTCATGTATTTATTAGTGACATAGATTATAATATCTGGTTAAAGAAAACGGGACCAAATTTGACTTATAATACCAGTTTTTATGAAAAGAGCTCGGAAGAGTTAAGAACAATACATTTCATTTTAACAAAAGAAATAATGAAAAAAATTTTCAAACAAAAATTAGATTTTGCAGAAGGTTGGTTTAAAGGGCTAATAAAAATTGACGGAGAACTCTCAGATGCAATAATTGCAAGAAATTTATTGAAATCTTTTTCTAAGATGTTTAATTATCATTTAAGAAATAAATTTTCTTGATTCTTTTACTAATCTAATTAAAAAAATTTTTTAGAAATAATAAATAACAATATTATAACTTAAAATATATCTTTCCTAAGTTAAGGGGCCTATAATCTAGTCTGGATAGGGTGCCCGGCTTCGGACTGGGATTTTAATCCTAGCTAGGGATTAACCCAAAGTCGCAGGTTCGAATCCTGCTAGGCCCACTCTTTGGAGTATAATATATCGCCTCAGATAATCAGAATTGGTTTTATTATTCAACCTAATAATTTATAAAGGTTAGACTTAAATGTTAATCTGAATCAAAAAAGATCCTAGAAGATGTTGAGATAATCAAAAAACCTTATGAGAGATTTAAAAATGATAAAAATTGGTGTGGAAGATGCGAGTGTTTATCGCTTATAAATCTTCAAGTTCCTTATTATGGGTGGTTTTTCGGAAAAAAGGAGTAATAATCCATAATTTTCGATTTGATACAGGTAAAGAATCTGTTTTTTTATCATATCCTGACTTCGAACCTTACAAAGAAATCTTTCTAAAAACTAAAAAAAAAAAGACAAAAACTTAAGAGACAACCCTTAACAAAAAGATTTTCCCTCAACATCTTCTTTAATTTTTATGCGTTTGTGTACAAAAATTTTGTATTAATTTTCAAAATTTGTATATAATGCCATTTTTCGATATAAACTAGTAATATACTATTGAATTGACTTAATTCAAATATTTAATTCTTATTTAATCATTTTACTGTTATGTAAAAAAATTCCATAGTTTTGCTTTTTGTACACAAAATAGATTTTATTTACACAAACATTTAAATAAAAACATGCATATTTTGTTTTTTAGCAAACAAAAAAAATTTATCTTACAACAAAAAGTATTATGATTGTCTTAGAAAGTACCTTTCCTGAATTAGAAGTAGATTATAAAACAATAGAATTATTAGGAATAGGATTGGTATCTATTTCAGAAAAAACACATAATATTATCTTTAGAAAGGGGATTGGGGTTTCTCAATTAAAAATATTAATAAAGATATATAAAAAAGAAATTATTAAGAAGAAAGAAGGAAAATTAGTTGATTTAAGAGGAAGGTATACTGTTTATGTACATTTTTATGAGACGAAAAATGATGTGGTTACACTTTTTTATATTAATGAAAATAATAAATTAATCAATTATGATAAGTTATGTTTAATTTCCAATTATGTTTTTAACCTATACAATGAGAATGCTCCAAATTCAGCCATTAATCTAATTTGTAATAAAATTATCCCAAAAATAGAGGGCATATCAGCATTATTTATTATTAGTACTTGCGGTCATTGTTTTTACAAAAGGATTAATAAGGAAAAAAAATTTCTCGCTGAAAATTATATACAAGTAGGAGGTTTTATTTCAGCAATTTTAGCCTTTTCGAAGGAAGTATTATGTCATGAATCTGAAGAAACTCTGCAAACTATAAATTTTGAAAACCAACAATTTGAAATGCAAGTTAAGAACGATGTTATTTTTGCTTATTTAATTGATAACAAGAATGATTCAGAAAACGTAAAAAGATATATTGACCTCATTGTTGAAGAGTTTTTTGAAAGGTACAGCAGTATTATCGTAAAATTTAATGGTGATCTAAACCCTTTTGATGAGTTCGAGAAGGTTATAGATAAGTATTTTGTAATATAATCAGTTTTACGTAATTTATTAAAGTTCACTTAATTGGATTTAGGCATTATCTAAATTTTTGTTTGTTTGGTTTCTGTCACAGGGGATATTTGCACGAAAAAATATTAATAAGTCTAATCTATAAATAATATAGTAATGACGGTTTTGTTAGATTTGGATTTAATCGTAAGTAATTTAATAAATGAATTTGGCACATTAGTTTATTTTATTTTAATCTCATCAGAAAATGGAGCTGTGATGAAATCCTATATTAATGAAGAAGAATTTAACAAAGCCTCAATCTCTTTAAATATATCTCAACTTTATGAACTTGCAGAAGAAACAGCAGAATCAGTGGGATTACATCGCCCAGATTTTAATATAATCCATTCTGATAACTATTATATCTTATCGATTAAACTTTTAGAAAAATTGATCATTTTACTTACCGCTGATCAAATCAAAGTAAAGGAAGTGTTTCGAATAATTAATAAATCTGTTACACCTGCTTAAAAATATTAATCTTAAATCTTAAATATTGGTCTCTCTAAATCATATATATTATTCTGATTTTTATAAATTAAATATTTAAAAAGTGAATTGATTATGCATTATGAACGAAATCAATACTCCGAAGGCTTTAGTATCTGTGGTTTAATTATTGCTGGAGCTTTTTTATACTGGGGATTTCAAACATTTTGGAACCCATGGATTATAGGTCTTTGGAATCTCTGGTGGTTAGGGTTCATTTGGATAGCAATTGGTTTAGCGATAATAACAAGTCAAATTTATGCGCTCACCAACAGAGGAAGACTTAGAACTATTGTTAAAGATGAGATTTTACAAAACCCGAATGCATCTGTTGAAGAATTAGCCCATAGTACCGGTATTAGCATTAAAGATGTAAGAGCTATTGTTTTGGATCTAAAGGGAAGGGGCGAATTAAGAGGCAAATTTTCTTCAAAAACAGGTCAAATGAAACATGTAGAAGTGCCAGAAAAAGTTACAGAAACTCAAAAAGGAAAGTTCTGTCCGAATTGTGGTACTCCGATAAAAAAAGAAGACGCACTTTATTGTGAATTCTGTGGTTCGAAAATCTAGATCTAACTTTTAATTTTTTTCTTTCTTATTTTATTTAGAATTCTCTCAAAACAAGAAGAATTGAAATTTTAAAAATTGGACTCTAAAAATCATTTAAATATTATTTCGTTTTATTAATTAAAACATAAAAAAGTGAAATAAATGAAATATAAACGAGATCAATATACAACCGGTTTCTCTATTTGTGCTTTATTAATTGCAGGTATGTTTTTCTTCTGGGGTATAAATGCCTTCCTTGATGGCTTTTGGCGATTTGGCATAAATTGGATGGGGTTTTTATGGATAGGTATAGGAGCGGCAATATTAGCTAGTCAAGTTGCCGCTTTGGCAAATAGAAGCAAATTGAGAAATATTGTTCTTCAAGAATTTGAACAAAATCCAAATGTTTCAGTAGAAGAAATTAGTGCTAATACAGGCATATCTGTTAAAGATATTCGAGCGATTGTTTTAGATTTAAGAAGTGAAGGAAGGATAAGAGGAAAATTTTCCGAAACCACAGGTGAAGCTAAATCGATGGAAGTTGTTCCAAAAGCACCAGAACAGCTTATCACTCAAGAGAAAGCTAAATTTTGTCCTAATTGTGGCACTCCAATTGAAAGAGATGCTGCTGCCTTCTGTGCATACTGCGGTTCAAAATTGTAATATTTTTAATTTTTTTCCTATTTTATCTTTGTTCAATTTTATAATTTATTTAAGAAGGATTTATATCAGGTTTTTTTAAAAGAAAATCTCGAATTTGATTAGCTATTATTTTTCCATGAGCGACTGCATCAACTACGCTCTTTGATCCCGTAACACAGTCACCTCCTGCTAGAACTTGAGGAATTGAGGTAAAAAATTTTTCATTTACTTCAATGGTGTTCCATCTAGTTGTTTTTAATTTATTAGTATCAAATTCATCTAAATCTGGTTCTTGTCCAATTGCTTCTATCATGTAATCTGCTTCAACTTTAAAATTGGAATTCTCAATGGGGATTGGTTTTGGACGTCCGCTAGAATCTTCATCTCCTAATTCCATCTTTTGGCAGACTGCACCTTGAAGTTCTCCTTCTGTACAAATAAACGCGACAGGATTGGTTAAAAAACTGATACGTATCCCTTCTTCTAATGATTCTTTGATCTCAGTTTTACCCGCAGGCATCTGTTCTAGTTTACGACGATAAATAATAGATACGTCAGCTCCTAGTCGCTTTGCTACTCTTGCTGCATCAGTTGCAGTGCTTCCACCTCCAATTACAGTAACTCTTTTATTTGTCAAAAGTGGTGCTTCATTGTTTAAATTATATTTCTTTAAGAATTCAAGAGCTTGTAATACCTTGTTTGAATCTTCACCAGCGAGTTCAATCCATTTTGGTTTATGAGTTCCGATCCCTATAACAACTACATCATAACCGGATTCAAATAAACTTTTAATGGTGAATTCCTCATCGATGCCTCTTTTAGTAATAAAATTAATACCCAATTTTTTTATATTTTTAATTTCAGCATTTAAAACATCCCTTGGTAAACGAAAAGCAGGAATTTCTGAAATTAGCATTCCTCCAATGAGATCTAACTTTTCAAAAACGGTTACCTCAATTCCATATTTTCGCAGGAAATAAGCTGCGCTTAAACCAAGAGGGCCAGATCCTATTATCGCCACCTTCTTTCCTGTATCAGATTCACATTTGAAATATTTCTTTGGTGGCTTATAATGATCCACCAGATAACGTTTTATAGTCGGAATCTGTATAGGATCTCCTTTCTTTCCTGCGGTGCAGTGTAATTGACAATAACCTGGACAAACTCTTTCAACACACCTTGGAAATGGATAGTGTTCATAAATGATGCTGAGAGCCCTATCAATATTATTCTCTAAAATGTTTTTGATGATTTCCCTTGAATTACAATGAGTAGGGCAATATTTCATACAAGGAGGAGGCTTTATTTCAGGATCACTTTTTTTAAAACATTGGTAACATCTTTCACATTCTTTTATGACCTCTTCAAACTTGGTATATCCCAAGTTGACTTCTTTGAAAGAATTTAATCTCTCTTCAATTGGTATATATTGACATTCAATAGCTTTTTTGCTTCGAACTTTAACTTCTTTTTCCAATTTATCTACCCTTAGCAGGAATTAAAATTTAGGATAAGATTCTTGAACTTTTCTACTTATTAGCTAATTTAAACAGTAATAATTCTATATGTTCAAGCAAAAGTCTGGATTTAAAAAGATTTAGTTTATAATGTATAATTTATCTTTCAATTATTATTCGAAAATAAAATTTTGAAATATTTTAAAAGCTCCAGTTATTCTATTATTTAAAAATATATTTGTGCTATTAAATTAAAGTCGAATACTAACTTAGTTAAGGAATATAATAGTTATATATTCTATTGGAAATCACTCTAAATTTAAAAAAAGTTAAATAGAACAATTAATTATATATTTATATTACTCTTTCTTAAAGTTGTTATAAATTAAAGGTGAGAAGTTATGCCAAAAAATTCTTATGAAGATAAGCAACAACTTAGAAATGAAAAAATGCGTAAGAAAAATACTAAAAAGATTAATACAAGTCCCAAAAAGTCTCTTTTGGAAAAAGAATCTGAATTTATAAAAAAATTATGAACAATTGTTCAGTTTACACTCTATTAAATTTATTTCATTATTATTTAGACTAGAATGGTTTAATATTGAATTTTCATAAAATTTAAATAACAAGTTGGATGGTTAATTTTTGTGATTTTTATGAACGAAGATGATATATTAGAGGAATTAAAAGATTTAAAAACAAAAGTGGAGCACATTCGAAATATTAATCGAGCTACAAACATTCTTATTGGCTTATTTATATTAATCTTTATAATAATCGCAGTTATCAATGGTTTCCGTTGGTCTTAGCAAAAATGATAACGTTTACTACTTATATTTCTTTTTAAGGCGGATATCTAAGTTCATAAATGCTTTTTCCTCCATTTAAAGGTCCTTTAATATAAGGTTCAATAACTTTAGGATCTCTTTGGGTTATCCCTTCAATTGGAGGCAATTGTCCAGGTGGAAAAGTCTTTAGTATGTCATTTACTAGTTTCTCTAAATAATCTAAGAACGCTTCGATGCCAGGTTCCCCTTTTTCGAAAGTTGCTTTACTTGGACAACCTACGTGGCCTTCTGGATATGCAGATACTTCAATTGGTCCAAAACCAACTTGACCATACCAACGTATTGGTTTTTGGTAAATATTTCCTGCTTTATCTACATGTCCCTCTGGCATCCAACCTACAACTTCATTATCTTCACATGAATCTATCTTTTTCACCATTTCAGGGAAAAGGGTCATCGAAAATGATGTTTCTGCTTCATCAGCATGAATAAATGGAGTCTCGAAAGGTCCTCCATGCTCCTGATCTTTACAATATTCTGGAATGGCGTGATACCAGTTTACATTACAGATAACTGCTGGCAATTGGTAATTCTTAGCCCATTCATGAATGGCACTGGGAATTACATATTCTTGTCCATGCCCATTTAATAGGATCATTTTTCTGAATCCCATGTTCCAACATCCTGCCATTACAGCTCGAAGCAGTCCCTTAAAGATATCTTCGGGTACTATAATTGTTCCTGGCATTCCAACATGATGATAAGGATGTGAACCATACCATATAGGTTGAGCAACAGTACACCCTGTTTTTTGTGCGACTAGTTCTGCCATTCTTGTTACGAGAAAAGTATCTTCTCCAATACAAGCAGCAGGACCATGATTTTCGGTAGAGCCAACAGGAATAATAATAACATCATTTTTTTTAACACGTTCTCGAATCTCAGCAATAGACATATTTTGGAGATATATTCCATCTGGTAAATCCATATGACCTCTAGATAGATTTTCATTTGGAGGTGGTAAGTTCCATTTAGCCATTTTTATAATTCACTCAAAAATTAATTTTATATTAATAATTTTAATGAATATTATCTGTTAAATTTTTTAATAATTACAAATAATTAGTTAATTGTATGTTACTCAGTATAGTTGCTGGGTTAAATGAATCCAAGAGTAATCAAGACGTTGTAATTAAAAGGTTTTCTTCATTGTGCCAATTATTAAAGCCATTAAATTACGATGGAATTGAATTAAGCCTTCTAGAGCCAGAAAAGATCGATATTTTGAAATTAATTGAAGTAGCAGATTCTTATGATATGAAAATTCCTGCTTTAGGTACTGGAAGTACATATATCAGATTTGCGTATTCTTTTGGGGATATAGAAGAGGTGATTCGTAAGAAAGCAATAGAGCGAATCAAAAATTACATTGATTTTGCCAAACAATCAGATTCTAAAGTGATAATTGGGTTAATCAGAGGTCGTTATAAGCATGATAGTAATCCTCAAAAGGAGAAATTGAATATCATTTCTTCATTAAAGGAATGTTGTTGGATAGCAGAAGAGAATAATGTTCAACTTGTTTTTGAGCCAATTAACCGTTTTGAGATCGATTCTTATAATACCATTTCAGAATCAGTCGATTTGATAAAAGAAGTCGGATCAAATAATTTAAAATTATTAATTGACTCCTTTCACACACATTTAGAAGAAGATCCTGGTTATATCTGGGAATATTTAGAAGAAATTGCCCATCATGTGGGACACATTCATCTTGCCGATACAACTCGTCGAGCTCCTGGTTCAGGTCATTTCGATTTTAAAACTTTTCTTAATATATTTAAAAAATCTGGTTATAATGAATTTGTTTCAATTGAAACAATAATGAATCCCTCCTTTGAAGAAGTAGCAAAAGATTCTGCTGAATATTTAAGTCTAATTTTGTAAAAATTAATGATAAATAAGAAAAAAAATAGAATTGAAATCTAAAATAAAAAGATTACTTTATTTCAATTTTTTTCTTTTCCTTTTTCTCTGGTTCTTTCTTCTGAATTTTAACAGTTAAAATCCCTTTATCTAGATTTGCATCGATTGATTCTTCATCAATGTTTTCTGGTAAGTTAAAAGCTCTGTAATAGGTGGATGAGCTATATTCTCTTCGTATATATCCTTCTTTTTCTTCTTTTTCTTCGCGTTTCTGTTCTCCTTTAATTTCCATAAGTCCATCTTGGAATGTTATTTCAATGTCTCCCTTGTCTAAACCAGGTAATTCTGCAGTTATGGCATATTCGTTTTCATTTTCAGTTATGTTAGATAAGGGTGTTCTGAAGACAGGCATCTTTTCCCATCTAACTGGTTCATATCTTCTCCTTCTAAAAGGCCAGAAAAAATTCTCATCGAAGTTTCTCCAGAGATTATCAAACATTCTATCCATTTCCTGAAACAAAGAAAAGGGACTTTCTCGTCTAATAGCTAATTCTCGAGACTTTTTATTTTCTTCAATTTTTTCTTCTTTTTTGCCTTTCTTAACTTCAATTTTTTTATCATTATCCATTTATTTCACCTCTTAAATATATTTAATTTAGATTTTAGAAAATTGGTTAATGATATATTGTAAAACTCTAATTGACAATAAATCATTTCCTATATTTAAATCTTATGATTTTTAAAATAAGTCAGGAAAAGAGCCTAGACTCATAGAAATAGAATATTTCAATTTTTTTTTATTTTATAATGCGTTATTTATTGATAGAATCTTTTGGGATTAATAGTTAATTTTGGCTGAAATTTTGCAATGATTTCTATCTGTTTGTAGTAAAATGAGGTTTTCAGGGACTTCTTTAAGTGTAATTTCTTTCGTAATCATTGGTGATACATCCATACCTGCTGCCATAGATGAAATTACATTTGGAAAATTTCCATGTCCTGAATGACCTTGAGCTCCAACAATTCGAGCACGTCTTACTTGAAAGTATTCTCCACAGACAGGCATCCTTTGTTCAGCTCTTGCTACTATTACAACAGTACTATTAACTGTTTTACATTCCCAAATTGCATTTTGAATGTCATCAGTAACTATATGAGGCAATCCTGTAGCTTCAAGGTACAATTTAGCCCCCTCATTATCAGTATATTCCTTTACTTTCTCCACAAAATTCTCTTTTAACGGATTAATAACACAATCCGCTCCCATTTTTTTTGCTAATACTGCTCTATTTTCTTCGGGTTCAGACATGATACATACTGCAGCCCCCGCAGTTTTAAGAATTTTTGATGCAGCTAAACCTATCGGACCAGCACCAAGTATTACAACATTTTCACCAGGACGAATTCCACCCCCTCTTTCAATAACAGCATTATAGGCTACTGAGGTTGGTTCGACAAGACTACCAATTTTATAGATATCTGTATATTTTTCCTCTAATTTTTTTAAACTCCAACAAAGTTTAGCAGGAACAGCAATATATTCCGCAAACGCACCATCAATGGAAAATCCAATTTCTTGTAATCTTTCGCAATGATTAGGATATCCATCGCAGCATGGTTTACATTCTCCACACCATACCATTTCTTCCACAGTTACGGGTTCTCCATTTTCGTAAAGCTTTCCAGTTCTTTTATTAATTGCTTGGCTTCCTATTTCAACAATTTCACCTGAAAATTCGTGTCCTAATGTGACTGGGAAGGCTGTCAAACCAGGATAATAAATATATCCATCCTCATAGGTTTGATTCATATGAACATCACTTCCACATATACCACATCTTTTTACTTTAATTAAAACTTCGTTAGGCTTAATTTTAGGAATCGGTTTTTCTATTAGTTCAACAATGGGATTATGCCAGACTTGAGAACCAAGATATGTTAATTTTCGCTCTATATCTTTTGAACCAAGCTTGAATCCTGGCTTAGGTTTCCATTTTGCATTTAATTGTATAGTTTTCATTTTATTTGGATTATTAGATTTTTTAATTAAATTATTTAAATTAATTAAAGAAAGAAATAAATTTTTTGTAAATTTTTAAAAAAAGGAAAAAAAGATTTTAAATAGTATTTACACTAAGCTAGATTTCTTTTTCTCATGCAATTCTGTAAGTTTTCTTCGATTTTCTCTAAGCCTTTCTCCTTTTATAGGATAAATAAACATACCTATTAATGACAATGCAAGCACTATACCTGGATAGATTCCCATTAAAATTCTGAGACCCGCAATAACATTTACTCCTGGATTTGGTTCATAATTCATCCAATCTGTTGAATAAAAGACTAATCCAATAATAACGAAATTAAGGATCATTGATAATCTAATTAGAAAGTTAAGAACAGCATAATATATACCAGAACGCCTTACTCCGTACGTGATTTCATCTTCATCAATGATTTCCGCAATACATTGGTCATAAAAGTAAAGTCCACCTCCCAATCCTACTCCAAAGAAAATCATAAAAATTAAAGCCATTTCAAAACTAGTTGAATACGCAAAAAACACTACTGATACTAACCATACAATTATTCCTATTATTCCACACAATCGAGCACCTTTTTTAACTCTTATAAACTCCCATAAAGGTGTTGAGGCAGCAGCAACAAGAAAATTAATTAATAGAAGTATCCCAATTAATTCTGTATCTTCAATACCTACAGCCCATCTAAAAAATAGAGGAGCTAAGGTTGGTAAAATATTTATAACAAGCCAAGTACCAAGAGCTGGAAATAAAAACCATAAGAAAGATTTGTGTTTGAATGTAAATTTAATAGTTTTTGTAAATGACATCGCATTATCTGCATCTTTAGAAAGAAATTTAGGATCTTTAACGCCCCATTTTAGTATAATGAAATAAAACACTAAAATAATAATAGCTGCTGCGATACCTGTAATTTGATATTGAGTTAAGGTCTCTGGATTTCCAAATTCATTTGTGAGATCTGGGATAATAAACGTAGGGAAAGTTAAAGCAAACATGGTTGCAAGTAAAACAAAAATTATACGTATTCTACCAGTCGAACTACGTGCTCTCATTTCCACAAACATTTCAGAAAAAAGGGAATTGTAATTCAAATTAAATGAAGTATATGCAAAATCAAAAAGGATTAGAATTAAGATAAAGTAGATGAAAACTGATTGATTTGTAAGATAAGTTCCTGGTGGAGTAAATAATAAAATCATTAAAACTCCAAGTGGGATAGTAGCAGCTAGCATCCAAGGAATTCTCCGACCCCATCTGCTTTTCGTCCTATCAGAAAGATACCCAATCAAAGGATCGTTAATAGCATTCCATAGTGCCCATAATATAAAGCCTAAGGTCATTATTGGTGTTGGTATTTTCACAACAGTAAAATAAAAAGTAAAAACAAGAAAAGAAAATGTATTTAACGCCACATTATCTCCGACTTCACCACAAGCAAAAGCTAATCTCATACCTAAAGACATTTTTCGAGGTTCTTCGTCATTCATACAATCATCTTTTTTTTAAAAAACAGATCGTTTTTTTGTTTTTAAAAATTAAAAATAAAT
>JBHLJZ010000030.1:0-34822 GCA_048887165.1 Candidatus Hodarchaeota archaeon
AAATTAATCGATGCTGAGAAAAAAAATAACAATTATGTCAGAAATTTATTATCTCATATTATTAAAATTAAAAGCCTGAAAGGGAAGAATATAGTTATTTGGCCTTATCTAGGAAAAGCGAGAGGGATAGTTAATTTATTCAAAAATTACGGAGCTAATGTCATTTTAATCGAGGAAGAGATAAATCCACCCAATCCAATCAAAGAAATACATGAAGATAAGCTTCAATCAATAATGGAAAAAAATAAATCCAATCTCGCTTTATTACTTGATGCTGACCGGGATCGAATTGCACTCTATGTAAAACAAAATGGAAACTATTATATCTATATCCCAAATGAGATCTATTCCGCAATGCATAACATTCTTGCTAAGGATTTCGATAGGAAAATTATTAATGTAAGAACTATTCCAAGTGATCTTAGGGGAGATAATGCTAGCTTTATTAATATCTTAACTGGAGTGGGGTATAAACACCTTGGTGTAATTTTATACTTTTTGCTTGGAATTGAAGTTGATCATTCAAAAATAGATGCTGCAATTCTTTACGTTGAAGATAGTAATAAGGAATTAATAAAAATTGATAACCCAACCCCTTTAAAAGAACAAATTGTCAAATTAATGGAGAAAAAAGGGTTAACTACTCAAGAGTTTTTGATTGTGATGTGGGAAGAATCTGGTGGACATACAATCAATATTTTAAACATCCAAAAAAACAAAAAATCAGGAGAATTTAGCTTTAAAACAGTTTTACCTGTTATTGCTGATAAATATCCCGTTCCTGCTTTAGTAATAGCAGCAGAGCTTGTATCAAGAGGTTATATTATATCGGAATCTATTGATTGGTCTATTGTTGGGATAAATCGAACCATACCCGCAATTGATGAAATAAAAGTTAAAATTATGAACAATTTCATTGTTAATGATGGTAAAACTTTGAATATTGAAAATAAAGAATATAATATAAATGCATTATCTGATAATAATAATAACATTGATATATTTCAGCTAAAATCTAATGATTCAATTCTTTATTTTAGACCAAGCGGTACGGGACCAGAAATAAGATTTTATATCTTTGGTAAAAGAGAAACCTATTTAGAAGAAATTAAGAAAGTTCAAGATTTTATAAAGGAGAATTATTCTTAAAAATTAGTGGACTTTTATTCTTTTTGTATTATTCCTGGGATTATAACTTTGTTTGATTTAATTCTCAAAATTCCTTTTTCTTGAAGTTTTTTCATAGTTGTTAAAGTTCTTCCTTCTCCCCATTTCAACCCTTTCATTAATTCCTCTTTTTCCATTGGAGTTTTATTAACAACAAAACCAATGAATTTTCTTTCATTTTGATTTAATTTCATTTCTTTGAATAAATAATATTTATATTTTCTGATCCTTGTCGCAGAATAAATGAATTTAAGTTCCTTCAATTGCTTTAATATATCCTTTAATAGATCATCAGGGACATTTTCTATGTCTTCTTCAATATAACTTTTTATTTTTTCATATTGAGCAAATCCGCCATTTAGCAGAGAAAACTTTTCATGAAAACTTAATACTTTAGGTGGTATCAATTCTTTTAATTTAGGTTCTTCAACTTCTATGTGATCCAATTCTAAATCGCTTAAATCTTCCAATTTTATTTTTATAGCTCCGTTGGTAGAAGGTAATCTTTTAACTTTAGGTTTACTTTCGAATTTGATTTTAGGAGTTGATTCAACTTCCTCTATTTCCTGATCTTTATACTCTTCTTTTTGACTTAGTACTTCTCTAATTTCTTCTAACTTTTGCTTTCCTATCTCTTCTAACTTTTCTTTTAGTTTAGCTTTTAATGCTAATCTTCTCTTTAACTTTTCTTCCTCTATGAGTTTTTCCTTTTCAATTTGCTCATCTATTTTAGCATTCCATTTCTTTCTTTCTTCTTTATATCCAAAACCTTGAATTATTATACTTTCATCTAAAATTGAAAGAATATCGTTATCTTTCATATTATTTAGAATTTTATCTGCATAAGTATAGTCCCATTCGGTAACTTCTAATAATTTTCGTATAGTAAGATCCTCTATATCATATCCAAATGTAAGAACAACTTTCTCAGGGTTCGAAAATTCATATTCTTCTTCTTCAAAAACTAAAATATGAAATTTAGGATTTAATTCGACAATATCATATAGAAGATTTGTTTCTTTCATTAAATTTAGAATTGGTAAAAAATCGCTATTTTTAATATTTTTAATTTCATTAAATGCATGAAATTTAAGTCTTTGAATTGGTATGAATCTATATTCATTTAAATTATAATTATTTATTATTTCTTGGAATCTACGAGACATCTTTTCATAAAAGATTCCTGCGCCTACATCCTTTTTTTTAGAATCCACGACTTTTGAACTGTCTTCTAATATCTCAAGTATTTGCATAGTATCTTTAAGATTTTCTATATCTCGCAGTAATTGCTCTTCTGTTTTTGGAAAAGCAGATCGCATTCCGGCTATAAAAGTTCTATATTCTCTTCCCCCCATTTCAATTATTTCACTTTCTTCTGTTCTTGCCTCTAATTGTTCTTGAGTAACTTTTAATTTCTCTTTAACAACTTTATCGATATGCCTCTCTGTTTCAACAATAATTGAAGAAATCTTTTCCAACTTTTCACTCATCAAATCTTTTTTTTCTACCGGAATGAATTTCTCAATATGTTTTACTTTTTCTTCATACTTCTTCCTTTCATAAACATTTTCAAGATAATTTTTATATTTTATCGTCAACAAGATGTAAAAAATTAAAAGAATAACCGATACCATCAATGAGAGAATAAGAATCGACATATTAGTTTATTTCTAACCAATTTTATTCATTTTTACTTAATTTTATAATAAATTTTTTAATTAATATAATTTTATTATTTTCTTCCTTGACCGATATTAAAACTTTAATTGTTATCAAATATTTTTTCTAATTAATTTAAAATCTTTCAATTTGTATTAAATTTGAACTTAGTTGACCAAAATGAAAATGCAAGAGAAAATTATTGATGATAAAATTCTCGAAAAAATGACTTTGGAAAATGTGTTTAAAATCTTCAACGATAACATTTTTCCAATGTTAAATGACGAAGAAAAAGAATATTGTAATGAGTTACAATCTTTTTGCTTGGATCTTCACCCGAGAATCGATAAATCAAAAGATGTATATGAACTTTTTCCAAATCTCGGAAAACATGGCTATATGCAAAGGATCAATAAATGGAAAGACTTCACACCTTATGGTATGAAAAAAGAAATATTGCTTGGAACTCACTTATCCCTGTTAGATCCACAATTAGAACTAGCACGATTAGCCAGTGGGATATTATGTGGGAATCCTACCTTCCATTATTATCATCATGGAGGCGAAGGAGAGATTATTCGCAAAGTTCAGAATGAGTTAATGTCTGGAGAAAAAATCGGGTGTATTGGAATAACGGAACCTGAACGTGGTTCAGATGCAGTTAATATGACGACTGTGGCAACAAAAACAGATGATGGTGTGATTTATAATGGTGAGAAAGTCTACACTACAAACGGTCCTAAAGCAGACTATTTTTGTGCATATGGAGTATATAATAAAGATGATCCAAGAGGTACAATGGTACAAGCTATGATAAAACGCGAATTTGGTGTTCGGACCGAAAGACTAAAAATCAATTCTGTACCGCGTGTCTATATCGCTCATACAATTCTTGATAACGTAAAAATTCCGAAGGAGTATATCCTCGCAGATAATGGATTAGGGTATGTTAGATTATTCGAAGGTTTGGTTCCAGAAAGATTAGGAATCATGGGAAGTGGTATTGGAATATGTTGGGCTGGTTTAATATTTGGAATCATTTATACGAATTTAAGAAAGCAATTTGGAAAACCAGTAATTAGATATCAAGGTGTTGGGTACGGTTTAGCGGATTTACTAGCAAAATCAACAGCAGCTACGAGTTTAGCTCTTCAAGCAGCAACTATTTATGATGATAAAATCCTATTTGCCGATAAACCTTCAAAAGAAGCAGAAAAATGGGTTGCAGCTATTTCAAGTCAAGGTAAGTATTTTACTGCAAAACTTACACATGATATTTGCTATGAGGTTCAGCAACATATGGGTGGTGTTTCTGTTACAGATAATACACCTGTAGATGAGTTAATGGATGTAAGCAAAATTGAAGAAGTTATCGGTGGAGCAAGAAATATTCAATTACTTCTAATTCAGTCCCAAATCCAGCGATTTTTAAATCTTCTGTAAACAATTTTTTTCTTATTTTATTATTATTCTTTAAGAAACAAGACTTAGATAAAAAATGTTAGCTATTTAGCGCATTATCTAACTGTTTATTAGAATTATCAATATATCTGTCTATTTCATCGTCAGTATGAGGGGGTTTATAATAATGAAAATGAAAGTGGATTTTGTTTTCTATAGTAAAAACTGCAACAACCAATGCATCATATGTACCCGATACCCCTCCATAAAGATTTTTTATTTTAAAACCTTTAGATGTGAAGAATAAATTGAATTTATCAAGAGAACCCAAATTAGTTATACCAAATGGCTTATTTTTACTAGCTAGTTCAAGATAGGATGGTGCTAACTCTTTGAATAGTTCTATTGGAACAGCTCTTGAAATTAATGCAAAAACCTTAAAAATCTTTTTGCTATTTAGCCCTTTTACTAATCTTTTATGATAAGCCTTACAGTTTCTCCAAAACGAATCTTTTTTTTTAAATTTTTTTTTAATAACTAATCCGCCAGCATATAATCCCACAGATTCTCCCACTTGGTATGCTAATTTCTCTCTTAAGTTAACAGGGTTATTAATAATTGGAAAATCCTGAAGAAAAATAGTACATATTGCGCTATGTACCGTAACTTCATTTTCCCTGCATTTTTTAATTAATAATTGGGATTGTACTTCATCTAGTTTCCATGCTCGAGTTACAAACTCTCTGTCTTTAAAATTGTTGAAGACCATACTTTTTTTTTTCATCTGTGCTTTTCTTAGTCTCTGTTTGAATCTTCGCAATCCTAAAATTCTTTGAACAAACCATAAGATAACTTTAAATCTTCTGGGGGTCTTTGGTATCTTTTTCTGAAAATATAGAGGTAACACATCTTCCAAATTTTTTACAGGTTCGAGCGGAGTAACATTTTTATCAGGATTAGCCATAAAGTCAATAATGTCGCGGAAGAGAAATACCATTGACATACCATCCCCTATAACATGCTGTAAAGTTACAATTAAATCTGAAACAGTTTTATCTTTTAATAACTTAACTCTTATTAAAGGATAATAGCAATCAATACCTGTTTTAAATGGTGTAATAAATTCTTTTGCCACAATTCTTTTATAATTATCATTCTGTGTTCTAGGTATAATTTCTAATGGGATCTGATCAATTTCTTCCCAAAAAAAATATGGTTCTCCATTATCATTTACATCTAACTGTGCTTGTAAAATCGGATGTTTTATTTGTAATTTTTTTAAGGAATTTCGTAATAAATCTTCTGGAAAAGTCCCCTCAATTGTAATTGCCATAGAAATATTGTACGGCTGTCCTATAAGCCAATTTAAATATTCTAATTCATTTAATTTGCGTTTGTGCATTATAAGGAGTTTGAATGATGTATTAATTAATATATAATCTTCTAACCTATTAAATCTCTTGTAAAATTAAAATTATGAATAGTAATCATGTTAAAGATGCAAAGATATCAAACCAAAACTTGCAGTAATAATTGATTTTATACTTATTCCTATCAGAAAGCAGAATATTATAATCTGAAATGTTTTTACTGGAATTCTAGGTGTAATTTTGTGACCAAGTTTAGTTCCCAAGAAAATGATTGGAAACGCGAGAAAAAAAATTAAAATAAGGTCTATAGGAAATACATCAGCAATGATATAAAATGGAATTCTTGAAATGGAAAGCATTGTGCCAATTGCAGCAAAATTTTCAATAAAATTTTCTCTATAATGACCTGTTTTTTCTAGTAATGCTACATTTATCGGACCTGCTGCGCTAATTAAACCAGTTAATAAACCATAAGTAAAGCCACCAAAAAAGATAATCGATGAAGTTGTATTAATTGCATTTTCTAAATTAAAATTATCTCGATATTTAAAATACTGAAATAATTTAATGGATGAATAAGAAAAAATAAAAATGCCAAGGATCAACTCTATCCATTCTAATCTAATATTAATTATTAAATACGTACCTAAAATTGTAGCAGGAATACCAAATGATAAAAATCGGAAAAAATAGCCTTTATCTAAGAATTTCCGAAATTTTATGAAGTTAAGTAGAGCTGGAAAAGTGCCCCAAATGTTAACTAAAATTATAGCATTTTTTATTCCTATGATTGGGGTTATGATAGGGATTAATACTAATGCATCTCCAAACCCAATAATCCCGTAAACCATACTTGAGAAGAATATGGCGATTAATGATAAATATTCAATCAAATCCCAAAATTTCCTTTTTTTACTACATTATATTCGCTTAATTAGCAATCTCGTGTATTAAAGAATTTAAGATTAAAATTAAAATTTTTCAAGTATTCTATAATTAATTCTTATCTTCTAAAGAAGGGTATCTTAAAATTTATAGCTCATCAATTTTTTTCTGCCGACCTTTTAGATATTTACCATATATAAGTTTTTTATTCTTTTTCACAAATTTCCAGCCAATTCCTTGGATTTTATCTAATGGGCCTTTGATTCCTTTAGGATTACCGGTCCTCGTGTATGTAATCTCTGTATGCTTGATTGCCTTGATTACCATATGGGGAGTTTTAAATTCATCTATTAACATTCTTGCTTTTTTCGGCCCTATATCAATTAGGCCTTCAAGGATAAAAGAACGTCGTTCTTCAATACTCATTCCTTTTGGTGCTTTTCTGGATAATAATGGAACACCATCTTTTATTTGTTCACGATAAGCAATTCTTTCAATAACAATTACAGTATCTTCTAAATTCCTTGTAGGTATAACAGGAATACCTAACTTATATGAAATATAAACAATAGCACCATAAATTGAAGAGATTTGTACTCCCACATTTTCAAATACTTCATCATTTAATCCCTCTAATACTAAAATGGGAGAAAAATAAGTCTCTTTAAGACGAAGTAATTGTTCAAAAAGGCGATTATCGGTTAGAGATGTAACAAAATCAAACCCTGTTTTTCTTTCAATAGCAACATTCTCAGAAATGACAACATCGGCAATATCTAATTGTTGAGACTCATAAGTTATTGTATCTTTTTTCTTATCTAATAAAACTTTCAAACTTCGTTCTCTATTGTCAATTATAATATGTGGTTTTTGATTTTTTGTCATTCTTGAATCAAATAATTAATTATTGAACTTAAATTTTAAATTATTTAAACTTATAAAAACAAAAATAATATTCAGCTTAAAATAACTTCAGTATTATTTTTTTTTAACAAAAAGTTCGATATCGCTTTTAAATTATACAATTTGTTCTTAAAGAAAATAAATACTAATATTGCTATTCCGAGAATTTCCGTGGTAAATACTATAGGATTGCTAAAGAAATTAGTTAACCAATACCAGAAAGGTTCTTCTAAAATCTCATAATCATATTGGATAAATGGATAAAAAAAAGGCACTTCTGGTAAATCTAATAATA
The DNA here is from genome assembly GCA_048887165.1 of Candidatus Hodarchaeota archaeon. GTDB lineage: Archaea > Asgardarchaeota > Lokiarchaeia > Sigyniarchaeales > SOKP01 > SOKP01. The sequence continues at coordinate 7,681 of JBHLJZ010000030.1, forward strand.
AATGAGAGATAATACCTATTAAAAAGGATATTGAAATTGCTTTATTTCCTTTTGAGATGGCATATATAACTAAAAAACTTAATACAGTAAATAAAATACTGTGTGAAATACTTCGACCTGAACTTAATCCTAAAAATAATAGAATTTTATCAATTAAATCAGATATTAGTGCCCCTATTATTAATGAAAAGCGATTGAATTCAAAATTATTTTTTATAAAAGACATTTCAAATAAAATAAGTGGAACGGCTAAATGAAATATTGGATAAATAATATTTCCCTCTTCTACAATCCATACAAAAATCTAATTATGTTAAAAATATCAGGTAAAAAGTATAATATAATCATTAAAATAATAAATTCAATTGAAATTTTTAGAGCCCTCTTAACTAAATGAGAATAAGAAGCAGCCGTGCTGGAGGATTATGCAGACTGCGCTCTATAAGGAAAGACCCTCTTAACTAAATGAGAATAAGAAACTCTTTTTTGTTCTTTCATAATATTCTTAACTAAAATATTTATTAAAATTTATACTCTTTCAGGATTTCTTCTACAGTAAAATTTTGATGGATAATCTTAGAAAGGGCACTTATCAGTTTAGAGGGATCTTCAAATTGAAAAACATTTCTTCCAAAAGCAACACCTGCCCCTCCAGCTTGTATTGAATCGTAGACTAAATGCATCAATTCAGGGATTGTATCCATTTTTGGTCCACCTGCGATGATAACAGGTACATGGACACTTTTCACAATATATTTGAATGAATCAATGTCACCCGTATAATTAGTCTTAACAATATCAGCTCCAAGTTCAGCTCCTGCTCTAACAGCAATATTGACAACTTCAGAATCGTTTTCATCTTTTATTTTTTTTCCTCTGGGATACATCATTGCCAGTAGAGGTACACCCCATTTTCTTGCTGACTCTATAGCTTTATGTGCATCCTGTAACATCTCTGGTTCTTCATCAGCACCGATATTAATATGAATTGAAACCGCATCAGCCCCCATTTTCAATGCTCTCTCAACGGTACATACTAATACTTTTCTATCGGGATCAGGAGCAAGACTTGTTGCTCCAGATAGATGTATGATTAAACCGATATCTTTTCCATACTGCCTGTGTCCTGCGCCAACCATACCAGAATGCATTAATACAGCATTAGCTCCTCCAAGTGATACTTTATCTACCATTCCAGCAAAATCTTCTAAACCTTCAATAGTACCCATAGTTAAACCGTGATCCATAGGTATAATGATTGTTCTTTTACTTTTACGGTCAATAATTCTCTCAATCCTAATATTTTTTCCTATATTCAAACTCAATCTCTTTCTCTCTTGAATTAATCACTATAATGACATAAAACATATAAAATTATATAATAGAAATAAGAATTCTACCACGGTCTCCTAAGAGTTGTTGGTCTACTCATCTCAGACTTCTCGGGATAATCTATATTATAATGAATACCGCGACTCTCTTTTCTAGAGATCGCACTCACAATTATTAATTTAGCAACTGTGGCTAAATTTCTTAGCTCCACAAGATTTTTTTCAATTTTAAAATCCCAGTAGTATTGGTTTATTTCATCAAGTAAAAGATTAATCCTCTTCTTTGCTCTTTGAAGACGCAAATCCGTTCTGACAATACCAACATAATTCCACATAAATCTTCTTATCTCATCCCAATTCTGGGATATTACTACAGCTTCAGTTGAAGGAACTGCATTACCCGGCTCCCATTCTTTAAATTCATTTATCTTTAATTCTTTTATTTTATTTGAAAGAGTATTAGCGCACTCATGAGCACATACAAGCCCCTCTAACAAAGAATTACTTGCTAATCGATTTGCTCCATGTAATCCTGTACAAGCAGATTCTCCAATAGCATACAAATTCTTTACTTTTGTAGAACCATCAATTTTTGTTAGTACGCCTCCACAACAATAATGTGCTGCTGGAACAACAGGAATCGGTTCTTTAGTAATATCAATGTTAAAAGTCTTGCAAGCATCATAAACTCCTGGAAAGTGACCTAGAATGAAATCCTGACTTCTATATGATGCAATATCCAGATATACATAATCATCTCCCGATCTTTTGAGCTCTGCATCAATTGCCCTTGATACAATATCACGGGGAGCTAAGTCTTTAGAGGGATGATAATTTTGCATAAATTCATTACCATTAATATCTTTAAGAATAGCACCCTCACCACGCATTGCCTCAGTAATTAAAATCGATTTCGCAAACGGATGATATAAACATGTTGGATGAAATTGATAAAATTCCATGTTTGCAATTATAGCTCCTGCCCTATAAGCCATAGCAATACCATCTCCTGATGCTACATCAGGATTGGTAGTATAAAGATAAATCTTTCCTGCTCCACCTGTCGCTAAAACAGTTGATTTTGCGGCTATATTATGAATTTCATCGTTTTTCTGATCAAGAACATAAGCTCCATCACACCTAAAATCATTCGAAAATAAATTAATTGCGCACCAAAATTCTTTGATTTGAATATTATTATATTTTTTGACCTCTTCAATAAGCTTCTGCTCAACGCTTTGACCTGTTAAATCATTTATATGAAGAATCCTTCTTACAGAATGCCCACCTTCTTTACCAAGATCATAATCTCCATTTTCATCTCGAGTAAATTCAACACCTAAATCAATTAACTCATTTATTCTTTCAGGGGCTTGAGTTATAATCTCTCTTACAATTTTTTCATCACAAAGTCCATCCCCAGCAATTATCGTATCTTGAATATGCTTATTAAAATTATCATTGCTATTACGAACACATGCAATTCCACCTTGAGCATAATAAGTATTACATTCATTCAAAGTCTCTTTAGTAATTAACAGAATTTGAACTTCTGGGGCTAAATTTGCCAACTTTATCGCCAAAGTTAGTCCAGAAATACCTCCACCAATTATTAAAATATCAGTTTTAAGCTTCAATGAAATCTTTTATAAAAAACCCTAATATTTTTTAAAAATAATATTAAAATACCAAAATGAAATTAAAATTTTATATCTTTTTAAAAGACTTATCATAATTTTTTTTTTACTTTATACATTTTTCTTGAATAAGTTATGGGAAAAATACAAAATGTCTTATTTTTATGTAGTGGGAATACATCAAGAAGCCCTGCAGCAGAATACATTGCTAAATGGTTAAAAAACACTAGATTCAAAGATGAATTAAAGGATGTAAATTTTGATTCTGCTGGTCTTTACAGCTATTATAAAACCCCACAAGAAGGAACAGTTGAATACCTTGAATCTAAAGGGATTAATTTCAGTGATTTTGAAGGAAAACAAATCAATGAAGATTTAATAAAAAAGCAGGATTTAATTTTAGGGTTCGAAAAAAAATGGCACATAAGAAAACTAAAGAGAAAATTTAAAGAATTAAAAGATTTAGATAATAAAATATTCTTGTTATTAGATTTTGCTGGTGAGATGGGAGATTTAGAAATTCCTGACCCTATAAATTTTGAACCAGAAGAATATAAGAAAATTGTTGAAAAAATTGAAAGAGGAGTATTAAAATCTTTACATCAAATAATTGAGATCAATAAATCTGAATCAAAATGAAAGAAATCAAAAATATCCTTCTCATTTGCCTAGGAAATACTGCTAGAAGTCCTGCTGCTGAATATTTGGCACGATATTACGCGAAAAAATATAATCTTGATGTTACTGTTCAAAGCGCGGGTTTCATAAACGCTTTTTCTTATATGCAACCGGAATCACAGGAATATTTAAACTCAAAAGGTATTGATCATTCGGATTTTAGGCCACAATTGATTAATCGGAAACTACTTGAAAAACAGGATTTAATTATTACAATGGAAAGATCGCATGTTGAAGATATTTTAAGTAATCACAGTGTACTTGAAAATATCAAGAGTAAAACATTTACTTTAAAAGAATTTAATGGAGAAACTGAAGATTTAGATATAATCGATCCATATTATACAAGCGTAGCGACGTATAAAAATGTACTTAAGATTATCGATGAAAATGTTAAAAAAATGATAAAAACTATAAAAAAGATCAATATAAATTCAAACTAATTTTTACTAAGATTCCGATTTTAGAAAAACATATTTTTTTATAATATTTATATCAAAAATTTAAAAATTAGAAATGAATAAGTAATTATAAATCAATTCATATTAGTTAAGGTTTTGAAACATGTTAAAACACGATCCAATTATAATAGACACCCAAGATTTATGTAAGAATTATAATGGAGTACAAGCACTTAAAAATCTTAATTTACAAGTAAGAAAAAATTCAATTTATGGTTTTTTAGGACCAAATGGAGCTGGTAAAACAACAACTATAAAACTTTTATTAGGTTTAATAAAACCAACAAGCGGGAGTGGAACCGTTTTAAATTATGATGTAACAAGAGAAAATATGAAAATACGTGCTCTTACAGGTTATCTCCCTCAAGAACCACGTTTTTATGAATATATGACTGCTAGAGAAGTTCTTAGATTTACAGCTCGTTTCTTCTTTTATGGACCGAAAATTGAAATTGAAAATAGAGTCTCTGAAATGTTAGATCTAGTAGGGATTGAAAAGAAAGCAGATCGCCCTATAAAGGGATTCTCTGGAGGGGAAAGGCAACGTTTAGGAATAGCTCAGGCAATGATAAATTATCCTGATTTACTTATATTAGATGAACCAACGGCTTCTTTAGATCCAGTAGGGCGCCATATGATCCTTGAATTAATGGAAAAATTACGAGAATTTTCAACAATTTTTTACTCGACTCATATATTAGATGATGTTCAACGAGTAAGCGATACTGTCGGTATTTTAAATCGTGGCACTTTAGTTGCTAAGGGAAATATTGATAAGTTATTGGCAGGAAGCGAAGGGACTATTTATTTAATAACACTAAAAGGTGATACGGAAGTAGCTTATAAAAATGTATCTAATCAATCTTGGATTTCTAATATTAATGTTGAGAAAAAGGACAATAAAGTAAGATGGCAAATTAAAGTCACGGATGATGATATGGCTGAAGAAAAGCTCCTACGTTTAATTCTTGAGGATACTAGAGTGAAAGTCACTGATTTTAGATTGAAACAATATGAATTAGAAGAGATATTTCTACAAGTACTAGAGGAGGATGAAAATGTCGTTAAATGAAAACCTTGAACTTGTAATTGAAAAGAATTGGAAAAGAAGTTTTATAAACTTGTTGAGCGTAGAATTAGGAGGATGGTGGAAAAGTAAAAGTTGGATTTGGATGACTCTCTTATGGGTTGGAATAGTTAATGGAGTACCCGCATTAACTTTTCTTGGAGCAGAAGATCTTGATGCTACTGCGATACTATTTTTTTACGGGCTTATGAATGGAATGTTCCCCCCAATTGCCGTCATTTTAATATTGCAAGATTCAATTGTTGGAGAAAAAAACTCAGGTACTGCATCATGGGTTCTTTCAAAACCAGTATCGCGTAAAGTATTTATCTTATCAAAATGGCTTGGTAATTCTTTAAACATCTTTATTACAATGGCGCTAATCCCCGGTATTATTGCATTTTTTGAGATCTCAGCATTTACAGGTATTAAATTTTCGTTTTTCTCATTTTTAGTGGCGATTTTCTTGCTAGGATTGAACTTGATATTCTATATTTCCTTTACGTTAATGCTTGGAACATTTCAAAGTAGTCCTGGAGCAGTAGCAGCAATACCGATGATTTTTAATTTTAGTCAACAATTTCTATTAAATATCCCTTTTGTAGGATATCTCCTTCCTATGGGAATATATCTTAGCCCTGCAGGAAATCCAATAATCGCTTCTATAATTCTTGGAGAACAAATTTTCTCAATTTTACCAATTATAGTTACTGCAACTTTAACAATATTATTCCCTGTTATCGCTTTTTGGCGTTTTGAAAAAGAAGAGTTTTAATTTGTAAATCAATTTAATTTTTTTTTATTTCTTACTCTTAATTAAATCTTTTCCTATCAATTTCCTTAATTGTGCAATTAACCAGCAAAGCTCTTCATATGTAGATGAGGATTTAAAAATCTCTTCAGATTTCTTCTTTATATCTTTTTCTAGAACCTTATTAGTATTCTTTAAAATAGATAATTGAAGTTTAGCCAAATCCTTACATAAGTCCTCATAGGGTTTATTTTCTTTGGATATATTATATGCATCTAAATTTATTTCCGCTATTAAATCGGGTTCCAATCCTGCTTCTATTAGTTCCATTGTATCGTCAATTTCCAACTCCAATTCTGGGCGCTTGCTTATTGAAGATTCAGATTCTATACCCTTTCTTAAATCATCCATCATGGCGAGAAAAGTACCAAATTCTTCATTTTGTTTTATCACTTGAATTTTTGCTGAGTTATCTCTTTTTATATTAAGATTTTTTGCCTTTCTTAAAGCAAAATCTCCTTTTTTTTTTGATGCTTTTGTTCCAAGCCAAATATAAATTGTTTTAATTTCATCAATCACATACACTTTGTTTTCATCAAAATCAGCTTTTTTAACTTTTCGACTTACTCCGTTTTCATAAACGCTATACAATAGCATAAAAAAAAAATCCAAATTTATTTGATAATATTATAGTAGAACAAAATAAATTTATACTTTAATTATTTTCAAGATTTTAAATACGATATATAAAAAATAGAAAATAAAAAAACAAACTTAGCATTTTTCAGGATTCAATTGGCAAAATTTAAGAGAAGATACTAAATCATCTTCTCCAATGAAACCGAGTACATAGTCGTCATCGTAACCCTTTACCACAACAATATGTGGTCTACTTTTCATTCCTGACATTTTCTTCAAAACATCCTTTCCCGTACCTTCATTATAGACTGAAGGGAAATTGGATATGTTTCTCATTGCATAACCAACAATATACTCAGATCTTTGATTCATTGGAATCTTTCTGATATCATCAATATGTAAAACACCTACAATTCTCTCTCCTTGTACAACTGGAAAGTATGATTTTTTATAGACCATGAAATATTGATTCACCGCTTCACTTATCGTCATTTCAAAAGGTATTTCCAATCTGGGCATACTTATCATATCTTTAGCATTTAAGTGTGAAAGTAAAACTTCATTCTTTACTTGAATATATGATTGTTTTGTCATATTATTTAGATAGGAACCAATAATTATTAGCCAAAATCCATTGAAAAATCCAAAAAAGAATATCTGTAGGAAACCATAACCCATAAGCAAATATGCAAAATAACTCCCTATTTTTGAAGCTGTTTTTGTCGCTGAAACTATGTCATTACGCCTGTACCATAGAAAAGCTCTTAAAATTCTTCCTCCATCAACGGGAAATGCAGGCAAAAGATTGAAAATCCCTAAGCCGATATTAGAAATACCAGAATAGAATAAAGTTATCGCTATAATCGTTGGAATACTAAAGGGTATAAAAAACAATGTTAATAGAAAAATCGCTCCTATCAATAAACTCGATAATGGTCCAACTACAGAAATAATCATTTCGCTTCTTGGAGTCCTAGGTTCTTCTTCAATTTTAGATACTCCCCCAAATAAGTACAATTCAATCTCTGATACATTCAAACCATATTTTTGAGCAACTACAGAATGTGCAAGTTCATGGAGTAAAATTGAAATAAGAATAATAACACCATTTATAATTCCAACTAAAATAATGTCGAGAAGTGGAGCACCTAGAACAATACTGGCATAAAAGTTACTCGCATAGAAGCCAACTAATCCTACGATTAATAATGTACTAAAACGTAGTTTTATGTCAATTCCATAAATTCGTGCAATTTTCATATATTATGACACCTCTGTTATAATACACTAAATTAAGTTATTAATTTCTTAATCTTTGTTATTGAAAGTCTTTTTGGTAAGAACATTATATAATTAAAGTAATTTCTTTCAAAAGTTTTAAAATATAAAATGCAATATCGAGTAAATCTTAATGAAAATTATAGTATATTTATGAAATTAGATCATTTCATTATAACTTTTCAAATAATAAAATGTTAAAATTAAAAAAAAAAATAAGATTCTATAATATGTCACTTGAAAATTCAAAAATAAAAAAACGAGGATCAAAATGGTTGAAGTTAAAAATATTTTGGTGTTAGGTTCGGGTCAAATGGGTTCTGGTATTGGTCAAGTTGCTTTGATGGCAGGTTATAATGTTACGATGGTTGACATCAATGATGAGCTGGTCAATAAAGGTGTTGCTTCAATTGAAGAAGGTTTAAAAAAGTTAGAAGCGAAAGGGCAATTAGGTGAGGGAAATAAAGCTTCTGATATTTTAAATAGATGTAAAAAATCAACAGATTTAGCAACTGCGGTAAAAGATGTAGATCTAGTGATCGAAGCTGTTGTAGAAAAAATGGATGTTAAAAAGAGTGTGTGTAAAACGACGATGGAAAATGGACCTTCGCATGTTATTTTTGCCTCTAATACGTCTACTATGAGTATTACTGAAATTGGAAAAGATTGTGGAGCACCAAAAAGAGTATGTGGTATGCATTTCTTTAATCCAGTTGCTCTTATGCGCTGTATCGAAGTTATCAAGAGTAATGATACTTCGGAAGAAACCTTTAATACCGCTATGGAAGTGGCTGGAAAACTCCCTTGCCTTAGAGGAGATAGATATATCGCACCTGTTTTGAAGGAAGGCCCTGGTTTTATTGTAAACCGAATGAATGCTCCTGTTAATATATTTATAGGATGGGTATTTGATACAGCAAAAGAGAAGGAGATTGCTTGGGAACGGATAGATAAGGATGCGGCAGGTAAAATGCCAATGGGTCCATGTGAATTAGCAGATTATGTTGGTTTGGATACAATGATTCATGTAGGGAACTATTATAAAGAAACTTTATCATCTGATTTTGAACCACCTAAAGTAGTCAAAGAAATGGTCGCTGCAGGCAACATGGGTGCAAAAACTGGTAAGGGCTTCTATGACTGGAGTAAAGGAAGAGATAATATTAAAGCAAAAGTAAAGGAAGCTGAACCAGCTAATTTGTTTAACTTAGAGTACTCTATGGCTATTATGTTAAATGAGGGATGTCGTATTCTTGAAGAAGGTATTGCTTCTGGTTTTAAAGTTATCGATGACGCTAACATGGCTGGAATGAATGTTCCAGGACCATTTAGTGCTGGTAAAAAGAATTATGAAAAATGGTCTCAAATGTTAGAAGAATTAGCAGATAGAACAGGTAAAGAATATTTTAGGCCTTGTGAATTGATGAAGTCTGGCGATTTTGTAAAAATGCGAAAATAAAATTAATAATATAATTTCTCTTCTTTTTTTTTATTCTATCTTTATGTTCTCATGAGAAGATGTTAGGTTTGACAATATTATCATAATTCAAATTTGAAACTTTTTAATTTTAAAAAAAATATTACTAATTAATAAAATTTCATATTGAAAAAATATAATAAAATTATTGAAAAAGAAAAAAATTTTGAAAAAGGTAATTAAAATGACCGAAGAAGCTAAATTTGAGCATATAAAAATTGAATGGCCCACAAAAGTGGATGATCAAGGGAATGTAATTCGAGAAGGAACTATTGATGGAAATTATGCTGTGATTTCAATTGCTAGACCTGATAGGTTGAACGCATTAACGGTTCAAACAGTTTCGGAAATTGCTCAAGCATTGCGACTTATGGAAACTGATGGGAGCATTCGAGCTGTAGTCTTACGAGGCACGAAAGAAATCACTAAAAAACCTTCTTTTTCTGTCGGAGCAGATCTAGCTTCTAGTTTTGGCAAAGGATTAAGTCCGAATATCCCTGTGCATATGGCTATGGCAATGAGACTACGTCATCGTGATTATGATGAGATAGAGCAGTTTCACAAACCTTTAATTGCTGCAGTCGATGGGTTTGCTCTTGGAGGAGGTTGTGAATTAGTGCTCGTATGTGATGTTGTTATTTCTTCCGATAGATCACAATTTGGATTCCCTGAAATTCATAGGGGGATCTTTCCTGCAAATGGAGGAGTCACTCGGATGGCATCGAGAATAGGTATAAATAGAGCAATTCGCATGGCATATTTTGGTGAGCATCACGATGCTAAAACTATGCTCGACTGGGGATTCGTTACTTGGATTGCACCAGCAGGAGAAGAATTTGAAAAGCTTGTTCATGAAAAAGCAAAATGGCTGAGTGAAGCTCCAACTACAGCATTATTTATCATAAAGAAGTGTGTGAAATTTGGAACACGATATACTGAATTAGGCTTATTGATGGAGCAATTAGGCTTTGGAATAAATAATGTTAGTTTTGATGCAAAAGAAGGAATTGCCGCTTTTAATAGAAAAATTAAATGCCCTGTTTGTGATGGTAAGGGTAAAATGGAAGATGGAAGTACATGTCAAAACTGTGGCGGGCGTCGTAAGATTAAAGATTCTCCCCATTTTAAAGGGATTTAATTCAACTTTTTCTTTTTTTTTATCTTAAAACTAGAATTAAGTTTTTTTAATATATATTTTTAAAATAAATAATTAACTCTCAATTTCAATTCAAATGTTCTATGATATCGACATTATTGAGGAAATTTGTGACAATAATCTTTACTTAAGAAAATTAAATAAAGAAGATGCCCAATTTTTTTATGAAAGCCTTCAAAACGAAAATATGACCAGCTACTTATCACTTGGTCCCCTAAGGTCATTAGAACATTCAAAAAGGTTAATTAAGAATTACTTAAAGTCATGGGAAAAATATATTCAATTCAATTATTTAATAGTAATTCGAGATAAAGAGAAAATAAAAAAAGTCGGCTCAGTAAGTCTATGGAACATAAGTTGGTTGCATAGACGAGCTGAAATTGGAATTTGGTTACTTCCAGAATATTGGGAACAAGGAATTGGGAAAAAATCTTTAAACTTGATAAAAACAATTGCTTTTAATCATCTAAAATTGAATAGAATTGAAGCCCATATCGCAGTAGAAAATGAACGGTCTATTAAGACTTTTAAAAATTCTGAGTTTAAAGAAGAAGGAATTTTGAAAAAATATTTGAATTTAAATGGTAAATACCATGATGCTCTGATTTTAGCTTACTTAGAAAGGTCTTAAAACAAAATTTCTCAAAATTCCTTTAGGTTTAACCATCTGTTCGATATCTTTTGAGAATGATTTAAAATAAGAGATATTGCCATTAAAATTTACTAGTTCCTTTCTGAACTTATTTAGAAATTTATCAAATATTTGCTTAGCAACTCTATCAATAGATTTCTTTTTAAACTTCTTTTCATCGATTTTACTATCACATTTAAAAATTAAATGGAAATGTGAATTAGGATGAGTATAAAAATAAAATACACTTTTGTTCATTTTTAGGGTATTCAAACTTTCTTTGAAACCATATTTTGTAAAACGGCAAATTTGATCAAAATAACTTGCAATTAATTGATAATTATAATCCTTATTGACATTATTATGAAAATTATAACAAAATAGTGGTATACCTGTATTAGATAATATAATGATTTCTTGAATCAAATCTATTCCAGAAGGTATATTTAATTTTTATATATTTAAAACCTTCCCTAATGAAAATAAAATTGGGTTTTAAATAAATTAATGTGATTATTAAAGAGAAAATAAAGAGGGTATTTTGATTTTTGGTTATTATAATGAAAAGGATTCTAAGTGTTTTTTTATTTCCAAAAATTTTGCAAGAGCTTCATTAAAATCTCCCTCACTTAGAAAAACTAAGCCTTGGCTATTTAGATCTTTTACATTTCTTTTAAGCTTTTCAAGCCTATTAAATTTTCTTAACCTTTCTTTTATATCATTATTCAATTGGGTATAAATATCAACATAATCTGATTTACCAATAAATCTTGAAATTTTTATTATTTGTTCGCAATTGTCTTGAGCCTTTTCAAAGGAATAATTTGAAAGATTCTTTTTAATTTCATCTTCTAATTCTTTTATGTCATTTAGTAATTTATTATATTTTTCTTCAGCATCAAGAATCGCCTTCTTTTTCACAGAAAGATTCCTTTTATAATCTGATAGATCTTTAATTTTAGCAAGTTCAATAGTAGAATCTATTAGTCTTTTCGCATCTTCAAATTGATAGGAATCAGTAAGTTTTGAAATCTGTTCTATTGATTCTTCAATATTCTTGGCTGTGTCTGTTTGTTTTTTCAATTCTAAAACCATTGTTTCTAACCTTTCCCATTTTTTAATAATATCCAAGTCTTTCAGGTCTTTTATTAGATTTTTCGCTTTATTTAACGTTTCAACTGCAAGATTCATATTATTAGTAGATAAGTAACTATTTAGCTGAATTTCTAAAGGTTCAAGTTGCTTTTTTAAGCTAGTTTGTCTCCCAGAATAATTATCCCATAAATTCCTTTCCGTTTTAAGTAATTCCTCTATCTCTGGAACAGATTTTAAATTATAAAGATTCTCAAATTTTTGTTTAAACTTTTGTATTATTTTATGAGCTTCAAATAATTGGTTTTCGGAAATTAAACTAATGAACTTCTTTTTTACAATTTCAAAATCTTCATTGATGTACGTAATTATATTTTTTTCTTCCATATGTTTAGTAATCTCTGTGATAAATTCTTCTTGCTCCTTAACCATAGATTTTAGTTCCACTGATTTTGCTAATTCAATAATTCTCTCAGAAACTCTTAATGCTTCATTATATCTTTTCATTAAAAAATGATTATTTACTATTACTTTCAACTGATCAATTTCAGAAATTATTCTTATCTTATTGATTTCTTTTCCATTTCCATGTAAATTCAATTCATTTAGCCTCTATGTTTTTATCTAGTTCAAAAATTATTTTCTCAAACATTTCAAGAGAATTTGAGATCTTACCTTTATCTAAGTAATTCAGAGCATTTTTACTTAGTTTTTCAATTCTGTTAATAAAAGCTTCTTTTGCTTCCTTTAATTTAGATTCTAAAAAGATCCATTTCTTTGAAATTTCTTCTTCGATTATTTGGTTTACTAATAATTTGGCTTTTTTTAATGTTGCATCGGCTTTTTCTAAATAATTTTCATTTAAATATCTATTATATTGAATCTCTAAGTCATCTAATTGATTATATAAGTTGGTTTGTTCGGTTCTTAAAACATTAAGTAAATTCTCATCCTTTAATATTAAATCTTGGAAGACAGGAATAGAGTATAAATTAATATCATTGTCATATTTTTTTTTTAGTTTACTAACAACATAATGAGCTTCCTTATTCTTATCGATACTGGCTAATTTTTGAAATTCATTTAAAGCGTTTAAACAATCTTTCTCAATTTCTTGATGCAAATTTTTTGCTTTAAGTCTTGTTTGTGCTTCATTAATAAAATTTTTCTGATCAATCTCAAGAGAGACATCATCTATTTCTTGTGCTAATTTTAAAATATTCTTAGCTAATTTAATGGCTTCTTCATAATCTTCTGAAAGAAATTTTTTATCAATCGTTTCTTTTAATCTATTAATTTCAGATAAAGATGGCAATAATCTTATTTCTAAATTTTTAATATGATTTTTTATTTTTGTTTCAGAAATGCCAATTAAGTCAAGTAATTCTGCTGATTCAAAACCAGATTCAATAGTAATGTTACGTAATATATTTAGCTCTGGATATTGTTCTGAAAATATCTCTCTTACTCTTGGAATATGACTTTTTAGAGTTTGTGATGCTTTTTTACCGATCCAAATATACAAGCGTTTCAAAGTAGGGTTATAAAAAGTAATAATATCAAATAAAGTAAAATGATCTAGTAAATTCTCTTGAGGAATCTCTTCAAAACTACCAGAATAGTTTAATTTAAAAATTTTAATATTTGAACTCATGTATCACATCATTTAAGTTATAATAATATTTCAATCTTCTTTTATATCATTGCATCTAATCCTAGGTTAATTAAGAAATAGGTTATTAATAATAAAAATAAAAATGAAAAGAATCTATTTACTATTTATTGTTTTGGCTTCGAGACTTCTTTAGGAGTTTTACCAAGTAATTTTTCTCTCAATATTTTTCCATCAACAGGAGTGCCTTTTAAGAATTTTGAAGTCTTTTTCAATTCATTCTGATAACTCTTTTGAAATGCAGTTTCTCGATTTGTAATTGAAATATCTGGAAGAGCTGTCTTGTTTAACGCTTTACGGTACTTTCTTACTTTCCTTACTGGCTTTGGATATTTAAGTACTTTTTGATAATAAACTATATAGATTGTTAAACATGCCGCTCCAATAGCAGCAATTGCAAATAATAGTTGAAATAAGAAATCTCTCTCTACAGGAATAAAAACATTATAATTTACTCTCAAAATCACATTGTCAATTGAAATAGTGATGTTATTGGCTAAACGAAATTCATCAGCTAAATACACTTGAATTGTTAAATTTACTGTATCATTATTTGGAATTAATTTAGTAACATCAAATCCCCCAGGTTTTGCATCTGCTAACGATAATTCTGCGTTGCTTAGACGGATTGTCTCATTATGTTCAAAATTATTTATAAATATTCTAAATTTAGAGTTTGGTGAAAGATTTGTTGGCCAATACTGGTTAATCATATAGCCAAAATTAAGATTTGCTCCTGTTACTTCTACCTTGTAACTTCCTGCATCAATTTTATTTGCATTATATGTCCAAGACAAAGTATTAAATTGGTTTATCTTTTTTTCATAGGAGATTGACAAAGTAAAATTTTTGATAATAATCATCTGCCAATTATCAATATCATCAGGATGACCACTATCTTCACACCAATAATACATTCCTAAAGTAATTGCGAAATTCTTATAATCATACTGTAATGCCTGTTCAAGATAAAAAATTAAAGTCTCTTCGTTTATTGGCATAATGGGGGTGTCATTTAGTTGAGTAATAGCAGGAGGCCCATCTTTTCCTAAATCATCAGTTTGATATTGAGTAGCAATAAATTCTCGATTACGATTTAAATCAGAAATCATAATGAAATACCGTATAAAATCTCCCGTTGCTACTTGTATATCGTTATCTGTATCAACCACCAATATATCTCCAGGGCGATCTATACCACCGTTATCCATTGAAGTTGCTTGGGCTGTTCCATTAATCCACGCTGCAAGTGATGCTGAAGTTATATAATAGTCAGTCATATTCACATTCATAGTAAAATTCTTTCTCCATTGGACTTTGACTGATTGGGGTGCATTATCAGGCCATAAGAAATACGAGTACCATCCTCTCTGATCCATTCCATAATCCCCAATAGCAAAATAATCAGGTAATACTATACCATCATCATTATCAATTCGAGTCCAATTACTACTTGTACCATCTTCATTAAATACTTGATTCCCACTCTCTCCTAATAATATATAATTTGCATATCCATTATTAATATTTATATCCAAATCTGAGATATCTCCTTGTAAATCTGAAGACCAATTGATTCCAGTATCAAAGTTTGAGTTCTTTATTAATTGATCTTGACGTGGTTCTATTTTAAATAATTCTGAAGTATCCTCTTGAGACAATGTTATATATTCAGAATTATCTTGAACATTCAATATAGAATTACCCCCTAGAATAATTTGAGAAAAGGTAAATAATCCAAAAATAATAAAGAATATTATAATTAGTTCTTTTGATATTTTTTTTTTACCTACATGTAAAGATGGTTTCTCTTTAACTGTTTTAGAATGTTTTGTGGATCCTATCCCTAAAGATCCAGAAGATTTTTTTATCTCTTTAGAATACTTAGATTCAAATGAACTTTTTCGACTTTTTATTTGAATACTTGGAGCCGCTGGTTTATTAAGTGTTTTTCTGTATTTTCTCACTTTCCTTACTTGTTTTGGAAATCTTAAGACTCGTCGATAATATATAAAATAAGTTGCTAATATTCCTGAAGAAATCAATGCGACTATAAGTAATATTTGGAAAAGAGTATCACGTCGAGCAGGGAAGAATATATTGTATGAAATGTATAGCAAAACGTTATCTAAACTTAATGTGTAATTTTGATCTAAATCAAATCCATCAGCAATGAAAAGCTGTAAGGAGACATTGATATCTTCATACTCGGGTATCAGGGTAGTAATTTTCAAGCCATCAGTTTTTGCAGGTTTAGATGTAATATCCGCATCAATTAATTTAATTGTTTCAGTATGCTCCCTATTATTAATTATAATTCTGATTTCTGAGTTTGGAGATATATTAAAAGGCCAATCCTGATTAATTTTATAATCAAAAAAGAGATTAGCATCCGTAACTTCTACAACTCCTCCTTTATTATTGATTTTTTCTCCAAGATATCTCCATGAGGCTGAGGTAAATTGATTAATTTTTTTTGTATAAGATATCGTAAAATTACAGGATTTAATATATGCTTCAGTAAATTCATCTAAATCTGTTGAACAATTATCTTCACAATTATATTCAATCCCTAAAACAATGATAAAATTCTGAAAGTCTCCATTTTCTAAAACTTGGTTTAAATAGAAAATTAAATCATCAATATTATCTGCTTCGAAAACTTGGTCATACTGGTAGTCATAACTCCCATTAATTCTTGCGCCATCCTGTCCTAATGTTGCATTTTGATACTCTGCAATCTTATAATTTACATCTTTCGCTAAGTTTGAAACTCTTACATAAAATTTAATATAGTCTCCTTCTATAAACCGGTCCATGTTATCATCAAATTCAGCTTCTACACCTTCCCAATGCCATATATCTCCACTACCACACCCAATATAGGATTTTACTGTAGCATTAATCAATACTTCGAGGGATGCAGAAGTAATAGTGTAATCAGACATATTATGAGGTGTTGTAATTATTTTTTCCCAATGAACACTAGCTTTTTGATAGGCGTTTGTTGTAGTTTCATCATGTTCAGCCCACAAATGGGAAGCAAAACATCCATTCTCGTCAATCCCATGCCCTTGAGTTGGGTATACTGGAATCTCTGAATTTGTGGTATTATACCAATTTAATGAAGTCGAAGAATTTGGAGTTCCATAAATTAAAGTTGCTGTATAATTTTCGCCGATGACATTTAGATTAGCTTCCCCGGCAGTGATATCTGCGGATACATCTCTTGAATCTCCTTCAATAACTGAAAGCCAACCAGTTGAATCGGCAAAATCAGAATTTTGAATCCATTGTTGATCTGTATATGTTTCTGTAAACCATCTATTTCCACTTTCTTGTTGGTTAAGAATGATAATTTTTTCTATTTTGTAATTAATATATATTTCTGTGAGTAAAAATGATGAAATTACAAATAATGAAGTAATTAATGTAAAAAATAACAAAATATTTTTTTTTTTATTTAAAATTACTTTCATATATTCTTAACTCCTTTTGTTCTAAGATTTGCTCCTCTTAATATAAACCAATCTTTAATAAATTAAAGATCGATAATTAAGTATATAGTATATAATTTTGATTTAAATAATTTACATGTTTAAATTTATATTTTTCTCAATAAACCAATAATTTAAATTAATAACTAGAACTAAAAAAGAAATTTTAATGTTTTATTTTTTAATTTTTCCGCTTGCTTGACCTTCAGGTTTTCCAAGCATCTTTTCTCTTAGAATTTTCCCATCAATAGGGGCTCCTTTTAGATACTTTGCTGTTTTACCTAATTCATCTTGGAACTTTTTATTAAAAGCCCTTTCACGATCAAATATCTTTACATCAGGAGCCTTTTCACTTGTAAGAGTTTTACTATATTTTCGGACCTTCCGAATAGGTATTGGAAATCGCCATACTTTAATATAAGCAATTAAAAGCCCTGTTAAAGTTGCCGTTGCTATTAAAGCGATAATGAATAATCCACTAAATATCCAGGGTTCATCTTCAGGATCAGCGAAGAATAATAAGTACGAGATTTCCAATGAAACATCTGTAATTGATATAGTAAGGTTATCTGTTAAAGCAAATTCATCTGCAATAAACATTTGAAGAGAAAGAGAAATGTTGACATCCTTTAAAATAAGATATGTCACATCAAAACCGTTGATCTTTGCGTCATCAAATGAAAGACCAGCTGTACTTAATTTCACTGTTTCTAGAAGTGAATTATTATTAATCAAGATTCGAATTTCGGAGTTAGGGGATAAACTAGTTGGCCATAGTTGATTAATTTTAAAATCGAATTTAAGGATGCCCCTTGTAATTTGAAGATTATCCCCACTAAACACTTTTTCGGTATTCTGATACCACGAAACCGTAGAAAATTGGTTAATCTTTCTTTCATAAGTAAATGTAAGATCACATGATTTTATATATATATAATTCCACGTATCACTATCGCTTAATCTATTATCTTCACACCATATTCTTATTCCTAATGTAACTGTGAAATTATGATTATCTGTTGATAAAACCGAAGATAAATAAAATCTTAAATCTTGTTCAGACACATTAATCATATAAGTATCAGGCATAAGATGAGGATTACTTGCTGTATCTCTGCCAATATCAACAGTTTGATTATATGCTACTTCATAAACTTTGCTTTTTATTAAATCTGAAAACAACACATAAAACTTTACATAATCATAGGTTGCAAAATCTGTCATTGAGTCACCAGGGGTTTCTAGATTAGTATTACCACTTGCATTAACAACAGCCGTTAAACTAGCAGAGGTTATTATATAATCTGACATATCTTCTTTTATCGTCATGTTTCTATCCCAATGAACACTGGGAGTTTGATCTGCTAGTTCAGACCAAGCATGACTTACATAACAACCACCACTGTTAATTGTTGAGGTGTCTGGTAAATAAGGAAATTCGGGGTTATTCACCCTAGTCCAATCCGAACTAAGAGGAGTGCCTGAAATGTCTGAAAACTGTTTTTGTTCACCAGATATATCATAATTTGCTTGACCAGGACTAGTAGAAGCGTTTACATCTCTTCCATCTCCAGTAATTGAACTCTTCCAAGGATCTATAGGTGAAAAGTCACCATTAATGATAGTTTCATTAATGTAATCTTCTGTATATGAAGTTCTAACTTTCTGAACTTCAAACTCTTTAGAATCTACATTGTAAAACTTGCCAAAACTTAAAGATCCTAATAATATTAAAAATAATGCAATGAAGATAAAGAGATATTTCCAATTAACCTTATTCATATTTAGCTCTCACCTCCACTAGGTTCTAACTTTGAAATCTCAGGGATCTTCTCAATTTTTCCAGTCTCAGCTTTTTCAGGGCTTTTATATTTTAGAAGTTTAGATGATTTTCCAAATTCTTTATTATACAGTTTATTAAATGCAGCTTCTTGAGTTGTTATACTTGTTTTAGGATCTTCAGTTTTATTTAAAGTTCTTCGATATTTTCGGACTTTCCTTACAGGTAAAGGATACTTAAATATCCTCTGATATAGAATAAAATATGAACCAACTAATCCTCCTGCGATGGCAGCTATTATTAATAGAAGTCGAAATATCCCAGGTTCACCGAAGAAAAAGGGAGTTATTTCAATATATGAGATGTCTAGATAAACCTCATCTATAGAAATAGTAATTGTACGATTAAGAAGAAATTCATTTGCTATATTAATTTGAATCGAAGTTTGAATATTAATATTTAACAGTATCAATGTTGTTACATTAAAACCACCCAATTTTGCGTCTTTAAACGTTTCATTTGCTAAACTTAATCGTATAGTCTCTTCATGTGCGTTACCATTTAATAATAATCTAATTTCGGAATTTGGTGAAGAACTTGTTGGCCATGGTTGATCAATTTTATACCTAAATCTTAAATTAGCATCAGTAATTTGAATATTTTCTCCACTGAGACTATCTCCTACTTGATTCCAAGAGACTTTTGTAAATTGATCTATTTTTTTTTCATATGTAAAGTTTAAATCACAAGATTTAATTCTCAGAGAATTCCATCGATCACGATCATAATTAAAATTATCAATGCATTTAATTCTAATACCTAATATTACTTTAAATTGATAATTATCTCTTTCAAAAAGAGATGTTAAATAAAATATCAAAGTTTCTTCTACAACTTTTTCCATAAAACTGTCTGTTATATTACTTATTTCAGGATCATCCTGTCCTAAATCTACAGTTTGATACCAAGCTATCTCATAAATTTCGTTGCCTCCTAAATCAGAAATTAAAACATAAAATCTTGCAGAATCATAATCTCCTGGCTGAGGTACAGTATCATTAGGTGTATCAACTCCATAAAAATCATTAGGAGTACTTGCACCTCCAGGAGAAGTTGTAACTGAGGCATTATAAACCGCCGAAACCGATGCAGAAGTAATAACATAATCTGACATATTTACAGGCATAGTAATATTTCTTTCCCAGTGTATACTGGGTGCTTGTTCGGGATCAGTAGGGTCAATCCAAGTATGATTCGCTTCACATCCATACTGGTCGATTCCATAGTAATCAGGTAAGATTGGAAAAGCAGGATTTGTCGCATTTTGCCAATAAACCGCTGTTGGTGTTCCAGATATTTCTGAGAAAGTTCTTTTATCACCCGTTATGTTAAAGTTAGCTTGTCCATTGCTAATAAACGCCTCTGTATCGGATAAATCACCTTCTTTTGAGGAAAACCAATAAGACGTAGAACTAAAATCAGAGTTTTCTAACCAAGGCTCGTCATCGTGAATAATTTCTGCTGATGGGTAAATTTTAGTGTGTTCAACTCTGAATCCTTGTGGATCATTTCGAAAAGTAATAGAAAATACGCTAATTGATGGTAATAACATGACTAGGAGAATAAAAATAATAAATTTCTTGTTTCTAATTTTTATCATTATTGTCATGAATTTCACATTAATTACAATTTCAATAATTAAAATTTAACAAAGTATTAGGTATAAATATTACTAAATTCATTTTTAATTTTTTATATTTTCAAATGTAATTATAAGAGATTTCTGATTTATATTTTAAAATTTTATAATATTTTGTAATATTATCCATAAAATATTAGATTATTTCATGAATTTTAAATAATTTAATTGGTTAAATTTAATTTAATAATTTACTTAAGAAATAATTATATATATTTTAATTTACAAAATTTATATAAAACATTTTAGAGGCAAACCAAATTGATTCAAGGAATTTTGACATTTCAGTTTAAGTTGAATCAAAACGAAACTACTGGTGAAATCAATCCAGAGTTTAGTCCAATTCAATTAGTATTTAAAAACGAACAATTTAATGAAGAAAATTATTCTGATTTAATTATTGAAAACGACATATTCGCAACATTTTATCAACACACGACAGGAGTCTTCGGAGTGAAATATGGTTTTAGCAACTTTTATGAGGGAAAATTAAAAGAAACTCCTTATCAAGTCTTATCTTATTTTAAACAACTTCCTGATGGAACCCAATATCTTGTAATGTCTTTATATGAATTAGACGATGAGATTGAATTATTTGAGGATTTAATGAAGGATATGGCAAGAAGACTAGATACTATACTTGAAAAATTGACAAAAGCTATTAATACAAAGCAAATGGATTTGATTTCTAATGTTAATATCAGATTAATGAATGAATTGAAATACACTATCTTTCAAGTTGAGCGTTTGAGTCAATTGGATAGATTGCAAAAAGTGGCTCTTATTTATAATAGTGGAGAGAGATTAAAAATCTTAGAGACACTTAGAGATCAACCAATTTCAAAAGATGCAATGAAGAAAATAGTTGAAAAAATGAAACCAACGGCGAATATTGATATTTTACTTAGACCATTTTTAGAGTTAAATTTAATACGCAGGGATTGGATAAAAGGAGAGAAAGATAAAAAGACTGGAATTGTAAAGAATCAAGGAGAATACTTATTTTTGGTAAAAGATATCATGTTTACTCGAGTCCCAAATGAAAATTTATTAAGGCATTTCAAGGATACAAATAATGAGCTATTAGAACCTTACAAGCAAAGAGCAGTTGATTTCTTTTCAGTTTATGATCCTTATACAGAGAAAATTGAAGAAACTCAAAAATTAGCAGCTATTTTATTAAATCCAGATGTTTATGATTTTTTTGTACTAATGCGCTCAAATCATTATCCTTTAGACAAAATTCCAAAGATTTTTTCTGAATTTGCAGTAACAGAAATACTACTGGATAATCTTAAGAAATTAAATATTATTACTGAAGTGAAAGATGAAGCTAAACGAAGCTGGATATTACTACTGACAGATATAAAACCTTTAACTATTTTTCCAGAATATCTCCTTCCAAAAATTAGAGAAGCTTATAGAAATGAAGATGTTGATAGTAAAATTACTCATGAGGTAGCTAAAAAAGCATTGAACCTACTTGAAGTTACTTATCCTGAGAAAGTCATATTTTAATAATCGAAATGAGGTGATTAAGAATATATTTATTTAAAGATAAAGACGAGGTTGAAATCCCTTATACCTGTAAGGTATGTTTAAAAGAAATAAAGTTCAGAGTATCAGCAAAGGAATATAAAGATGTTACTAAATTCCCTATTAAAAAAGAATCTGTTCATGGAGATCCATCTCATAAACTAGTTATTTACTTAAATCAATATCTGGAAGTAGAGAATTTTGAAATTAAGGAAATTGTACAGCGGGAAGAAGTTTCTTATTCTGAAGAGTTAATGAAACAAGTTTTAAGTGAGATTGAGTTAACACCAGAAGAAATAGAATTGTATTTTAGGACAACGGGAAGAGAAGCAGTTTCAGCAGGAGAAATGGCTATCTTAATTAATAAACCTAAAGCAGAATGTGAAAAAATAGCTAAAAAGTTTGTAGAAAAAGGTTTATTTAAAGAAATTGTTGGAGCGAAACCCCATTATACTGCTTTACCTCCATATGCCGCTTTAGTTAGTCAGTTACAAAAATTTCATAAATACATTGCTGATATAAAAAAGAGTATTCCAGTCCAATTAGATCAATCCTTTTCAAAATTAGAATCAAAGACAGCAAAAGTTGAAAAAGCACCACCTCCATCTGCTGAATTAATGAAAGAGCTAAAGGATAATATGCTTACACAAATACGCTCCCAAAAAAAGGAGTTTGATGAAACACTTGCCGTTATGGACCAGATAAGAGGAATTACAGATGATATCGCCAATTTAGAAGGATATACAGACACTATTGCGGATACCCAATTTGGAGATCTCACAAAACAATTTGATGATATTAATAAAAAAACATCTCAAATCATTAAGGGTCAAATTAATAATTTAAAGAATGAATTTGATAATGTAAAATCGACAGTATCTCAAAACTTACAAAAACTAAGACTTGGTGTAATCCAACAATCTGTAGACCAAGTACTTGAGAAGGTTATTGAATCAAGATTAAAGGAGATTACAGATAGTATAAATGTTCAGTTAAGTGTGAGTCAAGTGGCTTTTGCTGATGAATTGAAAAAAGCTACCACAGGAGTTAATACTGATGTACTCTCAAAAATTAAAGATTCTATACAGAGTACAATTAAGAATCTAGATGGATTAGCTGCAAAAACTGATATCGATAAAGACCAGATTTTCGCAAATATCAGTGAGAATTTCAACAAAGCTGTCCAAGCAGCAGAAGAAAAAATAGAAAGTTTATCTGGAACCACTTTTGAATCTTTGGGAGATTTAAGAGATGTTTTTTCAACACAAATTGTCTCAACACTCGATAATACTTTAAATGATATTTTGAAAAGATTAGAACTCTCCGAAAAGGTTACAAATGACTTCTGGGATCAAGCAAAAAAAGGTACTGGATTTACAATGAAAGATATCTGGTTTATAAGATCTCCAGAAAGCGCGAAGTCTCATATTAATGATGAAATTGGAAAGGCAAAAATGAGAATTTTAATCGTAGCACCTCAAATTAGTGATATTGACATAAATGCAATAAAAGAACGCCCAAAACATATTAACTTCAGGATTGCATCGAGTATTGATCTTTCAAATCCACAACATTCAGCTATTATTCAAGAATTAGATAAAATGGATAATGTTGACTATAGACATCGTACGCTGCAAAACTTATGGGGTATTAATAAAGATTATGAAGAAGTAATTGTGTGTGTTCTTTCAAAAACAGAAATAAGAGGAGAAGTAGTAACTGAAATCGCTGGAATAGGAAGTATTATAGAAGAACACATCAAGATATTCGTTCCTATACTAGAAGATGCCTGGATGGGTGCAAGAAAGGAAGTCATGCATGCTATCAAGACTTCAGTTGCGAAAGAAGCACCTTTAGAGGAGAAACCAAAATTAGAACCAGAAATTCATAAACCAAAGGTTATGATCCCTCCTGAAAAAGAAATACCTGCACCTAAAGTAGAAGTTAAAGAACCAGAAGCACCTAAAGCCCCGGTAAAATCATTATTAAGTAAACAATTTGATTTGATAGAAGAAAGTCTAGATAAATTGACAGGATCAGAAATTTCCTCTGCTTTAGAGAAATTCCAAAATGAATTTATTAAAAAGAAAGGTTACAATAGTGTATTAAAAAACGTCCATAATACCAGTACAAATCTTCGGAGCAAAACTTATGTATTAAGTCAAGCAGAAAAGGAAGATTTGAAAATGAAAATGAATTTCTGGCGGCAAAAATTAAATCTTTAACATTAAATCAATCTTTTTTATCCATTTTTTTCTTCTTTTATTTTAAAATAAAAAATCTATTATTTTTTTCTAGATTATTTAATCCATGGTAGAAGAAGTTATTACTTTAAACTCTGGTAAAATCAACAATTATCTCCATCACATAGACTTAAAAGCATATGGTA
Organism: Candidatus Hodarchaeota archaeon; assembly: GCA_048887165.1. GTDB lineage: Archaea > Asgardarchaeota > Lokiarchaeia > Sigyniarchaeales > SOKP01 > SOKP01. The sequence continues at coordinate 32,451 of JBHLJZ010000030.1, forward strand.
CAACTCGAATGCTATCTGTTTATTTAGCAGAATTTAATAATTGCTCTATTCTATTTGACTGTGGTTCATCCCTAGATTATAAAAAATATTTAAGTTATTTTAAGAAAAACAAAATAAAATTATCTTCTATCAAATATTTAATTACATCTCACCATCATTTTGATCATAACGGTGGTTTGCATCTACTTTATGCTGAATTAAAGAAGCATAATCCTGAATTAAAGATTCTTACAAATCAAAAGACAAAAGAGTTATTAAACAATTATGATGATCATTTAAACCGAGCTAAGAGAACATATGGATCTTTAGTTGGTGTAATGGAACAGATTGAGGATTCTGCTTTTGAAATCATAGAACCAAGTAAAAACTTTCAAACTGATCCAGAAAAACTTGATATATTTGAAAAATTTAATATAAATGGAGAAGAGATAAGATTGAGTATATTAAAAACTCCAGGACATACTCCAGATCATCAATCACCAGTTTTTATAAAGGATAATAAAGTTGATTTTATCTTTCTTGGTGAAGCTGTGGGAACGCTTTATCATGCCTCTAAATTATTGACAATGCCTACATCTATGCCAATCTATTATAATCATTATGATTACATGAATACTTTAGATAACCTTAAAAAACTTCAACCGTTAAAAGCTGGTTATAGTCATTTTGGAGTTATTAATGGAGCTAATAATGTGAGAGAGATATTATTTGAACATGAAGCATTTCTAAAAACATTTAGAACGAAAATTATAGAATATTATGAAGAAAATCCTGAGACGAGATATATTGTAAATAAGATATTACCTCTTTTAACTCCAAGATCTGATTTAACTTTAAATGATAATAATATTTTTAGTAATATCGCATTAGGAATTGTTTATGGAATGATGATTGATTTAGGATATCGTGAAGCTTAGTCTTTCTTGCCCAAGTGAAATATTTAAAATATTTTTTCAAAAACCTCTAAATTGTAAATAATATTAATTCTTATAATGATCAACAAAATTGAAGACTTTGATATCTGTATTGTTGGTGCAAGCATCGCTGGAAATTATTTAGGATACTTATTATCTAATACAAATTTAAAAATTGCGATACTCGAAGAACATACAGAAATAGGACTTCCTCTTCAATGTGCGGGAATTGTATCTCAAAAAATTACTGATTTAATTGATTTACCTAAAGAAATTGTCTTAAATCGGGTAAATGTAGCCAAAATTATATCCTCATCGGGAAAATTTATAAGACTAGCTGGAACCGAAAATCCTTATATTATAGATAGAATCGCCTTAGATCGCTACTTTTTTAACAAGATAAAGGATAAGAAAGATATTCATTATTATTTGGGCGAAAAGTTAAAACATTTCAAATACATTAAAGAAGAACATCAAAAATTTATTTTAGTCCAAACATCTCGAAGAAAATTAAAGGTTAAACTGTTAGTTGGATGTGATGGACCTTTAACATTAGTTGGAAAGCATTTTAATGAAAAAAATAAGGTGCTTTATGCTAGGCAAATAAGAATTGAGACCTCTTTTGATCAAAACGAGGCTGTTATGTATTTCGATAGAGCATGGAAAGAACTATTTGGATGGATTGTTCCAGAAGGTAATAATATTTTTAGAATTGGATTAGCATCTTCTCAAAATACGTCAAAAAATTTTAAAAATTTCTTAAAACGGCTAAATATTAACAGTAATAGAAAAATTGACCAACAAGGAGGGATCATTCCTTATGGATTTATGAATAAAGTTGCTTTTGATAATGTATTACTACTAGGTGACTCTGCTGGACAAGTTAAAGCAACCACGGGGGGAGGAATTATCATGCTCTTAACTGCTGCACTATATGCTTCAAATTGTATTAGAAAGAATTTTAAATCTAATAATTTTTCGAGAAAAGTGATTAAAAAATATTATGAAAGTCCATGTTTAACTAAGATCGGTAAGGAATTAAAAATCCATTATATTATAAGGCTTTTCTTAGCTCAATTACGAGAAAATGATTTTGAAAGATTTTTACAACTAGCTAAAATTAGTAAAATAGAAAAACTTATCTCATTTTACGGTGATATGGATTTCCCAAAATCTCTAGTTATTAAGCTCATATTTAATCCATTAATTTTAAGATTTTTACTTAAATTTTTAATTAAAAATCCCTTTTTTCTTATTCGAGTAATAAAAACATTTCTTCCTTGAAAATTAAGTTCTAAAGATTTAAAACCATTCAAATAAAGTATATTATTAAAAAGCTACATAATCTTTTTGGGTAAATTATACAAAATTGTGAAAAATAATGGATTGTAGAGAAAGAGTTCTTACAACTTTAAATCTGGAAGAACCAGATCGTGTTCCTTGCCATACTATCTTAAT
>JBHLJZ010000031.1:0-33833 GCA_048887165.1 Candidatus Hodarchaeota archaeon
AAAGATAAAAAATATAAAAAATATTGAATTTTCATAATAGAAACTGATTTTATTAAATTTTAAAAAAAATTATAAATTTAAACTGATATACCTCTCGATTTGATTATTTTCTATAGAATCAATTATTTTGCTATTTAGAGTTTTAATTCGTTCAATTGTGTCTTGATAGTTTCTAATTTAGTAGAAGTTAAATCATAAAATTTCCAAAAAACAATGATGCCTACAACCATTATGAGTATTGGAATTAGCGCCGTGTGCAAGTAAATTCCTAATTTGGCTAAATCTGTTTGAATTTCGGCAGTTTCTATGAATCCTGTGATATCATGTATAATGGCAATAGTAAAACCTAGAAAGACCAGCGAAAGACGGTATATAAATACTATAATTCCGTTGTATATTCCTTCATTACGTTTTTGACTTAATATAACAGATTCATCAATTACATCTGCTAAAATAACTGGATTCATAAGCCAAAAACCACTTAGACCTATCCCAAGAAGGATAGCATCAATCACAAATAAAATGAGATTATTTGTAAAGAAAATAGGAATGATACAAATCACCAATACAATCGTACTATATAATGTTATTTTCTTGTTATCTTTAATTTTATGAGCTAGTTTCGTCCATATAAAAACTGAACCAAGACTTGATAGAAGATTCATAACAAATATTAAAAGTAAGGAGCTTGCCGGTTCGTTTAAAATGAAGTCCATAAAATATGGAATTGAGGCTAGCAGAAATCCTCTTAACATCATATAGGTAGCAAAGAAAATGATATATATAACAAAATTTTTTTGTTTTAAAGCAGATTTAACAACCTTGAAAAAAGAATCTCTTTTACCTTGAATAGAAGACAAATACCTTTCTTTCATTATTCTGTCATCCTTTACACCATATAAAGAACAAAAGAAAACTATAGTGCTAGTTAAAAATATAATAAATGCCATTATTGAATATGATTGTATTTTTCCATACTCTATAAATAAAGTTGGTACAATTTGCCCTATAGCTACACCTAAGAAAGTAAGAGGATACATTATAGCCGCGGCTCTTCTACGTTCTTCTATTGAACGGAACTTATCAGGAAATAATGCTGCAAAATTTACACCGAAAATTGAACCAAAAAAGTCATATAAACAGGTAGTAAAAACAAACCATAAAAAGATAGATAACTGGTTTGTTCCAGAGGTTGCATTAGGAGGAGTGAAAACGAGAAAAATACTTAAAGCAAAAGGAATTCCTGATAAAGCAATCCATGGAAATCTTCTTCCCCATCGATTTATCAATTTTGTACTTCGATCAGCTAAAAACCCAATTATTGGATCGTTGATTGCATTCCATATAGCATAAATAGCATAACCAAAAGCAATATACCAGATACCTAAACCTACTTCAGTCTCATAAAAAATCAAAATATAAACATCAAATACAGCAGGTAAAATTTGGACTAATATAGCCCCAAAACCATATGAAACCATCGATTTTTTGGAATGCAGAAATGTTGAATTTTTATTTATATCTTGTGTATTATTCATATCCTACTTCACTTGATTTTACTTTATAATTATAAAGCTAAATAATAAATTATTATTAGATTTTGTATTAAAACTAAATAGTCAGTTTTTTTATTTAAATTTTATTGTTTATTTAAAATTTCTAATAAGATTTTTTATTTCTATTGGAAAATCTTATTTACTTTTTAGCCCGTAAGACCTTTCAAAGGATATTGATTTTTCAAAAGGGGTATAGGATTAAAAAGTTTGACCAATTCAAGCATTTATTCTGATTTATAAATTAATAAAGTTTAAAAATTAAGAAAATAATTAATAAACTGAACAGTTAGTTTTTTTCAAAAAAAAATTAAATAGGTAAGAGTTATTATGAAAGATATATTAAATGCTGTCAAATCGCCACCTAGCAAAGAAGAACTATCTCAACGCTTGGAAAAAGTACGGATTCAAATGAATAATTATAACCTTGACTATTATATATCTTTTGATCCGATAAATGTGTATTATTTAACTAATTTTGCCAATAAGGTCCATGAACGTCCTTTTATTCTTGTTATTCCTAAGGATGGAGTTCCAAAAATGGTAGTACCAACTTTAGAAGAAGAGCACGTTAGAGAAAGATTAGGAATTGAACTTGAATGTATTAATTATTATGAATTTCCAGCACCACACGGAAAGAATTGGTATGATGTTTATCGTAATCTTATAAATAAAAACGCCGTTGTAGGTGTTGAATCTGCCATGCCTTTAAAAATTGCTGAAAAAACTCCTGGAAAACATAAAATTATTGATATAATCGACGAAATACGACTTGTAAAATCAGATTATGAAATTGGTAGATCTATACATTCATGTCAAATTGCTAATTTAGGAGCTACAAAATTATTTGAAATATGTCGCCCAAAAGTACCAGAAATCACTATATATAAAGAGATATCAGCATTTATGATGGCAAAGATAATAACTGATATACCAAATTTCAATGTTATTGTTTCTTCAACTGCAGCTGCTGTTTGGCCTCCATCTATTTCTCATAATCCTCATATAATACCCAAAATGTTTACACTAATGGAAGATGGCGGTCCTCATGTATTTGTAGTAATAGTTCAAGCGGATGGATATGGTGTAGAAATCGAAAGAACATTTTTTCTTGAAACTGTACCTAAAAAAGCAGAAATTCCATTTGAGATTATGCTTAAGGCAAGAGAATTAGCTTATTCTCTCATAAAACCTGGTGTATATGCAAGTGAAATTGATAAAAAAGTAAGGACTTTTATAAAAGATAAAGGATTTGGAGATTATATTATTCATAGAACCGGACATGGTCTAGGAATAACAGGACATGAAGCCCCTTACATTGCCGAAGGTTACGAACATGAACTTATTCCTGGAATGTTAATTAGTATAGAACCAGGAATTTATATTCCAGGATTGGGAGGATTTCGTCATTCAGATACAGTTTTAGTAACCGATGAAGGTTATGTTAAATTAACTCAATTCCCAGATCAACTTGATGATTTGATAATCCCAATTTAATTTATTTTTGAATTTATTTTCATTAAAAGGATAAAAATGATAGAAAAAGTAATAAAAGAAATAAAAATTGAAGATTATAAACGTGCTGAAGAGTTTCTTCCATGGAATATTCATCAAGAAGTATTTAATGCTAACATTGAACCACATTGGATTGAGAACGGAAAAAAGTTCTGGTACGTAAGAAAATTAAAAAATGAAAAGAAATTTTTGTTAGTTAATCCAGAGCTTAACGAAAAAAGAAATGCTTTTGACCATGCTAAACTTGCTCAAGCACTTTCAGAAATAACTGGAAAAACCATTAATCCTGATAAACTCCCATTTGATTTCATTGAATTCTTTGATGAAGGGAGATCAATCCAATTTAATATCAAAAAAAAGAGATGGATTTGTGATTTAGAATCCTATCACTGTAAAAAAATAAAAAAAAAGAAAGAATTTCCTTTAGAATGGCTGGTATCTCCAGATCAACGATGGGCTGCTTATGTTAAAGAAAACAATATAGTTATTCAATCAATTACCACAGGTGAAGAGTATAATCTTACAAATGATGGGAAGCAGTATTATGGTTATGGCATTCTTCCAGATTCAAATACTTTCGGGGTAACAATCCGTCGTATTGGAATTTCTCTAGCTCCAATTGCAAAATGGTCTCCAGACTCAAAAAAACTTCTTGTTTGTAGACTTGATCAAAGAAGTGTTAAAGAGCTTAACTTACTCCAATCTGTTCCTCAAGGAGGTTATGGTCGACCTAAACTGCATTCGTATAAGTATCCAATGGTAGGTGATGAAGATCTAGGATTATCAGAATTATTTATACTGGATGTGGAAAAAAAAGAGAAGATTAAAGTAAATTATGATGCTTTTCCTACATCAATCTTAAGCCCTATTGAAGCAAATTTTACATGGTGGGGCAAAGATGGTAAATATGTTTACTATTTATATTTAGATCGATATTTTAAAGAAATAAAATTTATCGAAGTAGATGCTGAAACTGGAAATGCTCGAGTTGTAATACAAGAGAGTAGAGATACCCATATTGATTTGAATCTTTATTATGCAAACACTCCAAATGTTAGAGTCTTAAGCAATTCTAAAGAAGTCATATGGTTTTCAGAAAGGGATGGATGGGCTCATCTATATTTATATGACTTAGAAACAGGACTATTAAAAAATCAAATTACTAAGGGTCTTTGGGTAGTACGTGATATTTTGCACATTGATGAATTGAATCGTAAAATTTACTTTTTAGCTTGTGGCCGAGAAGTTGGTAGAGATCCATATTATCGTCATTTATATCGCTTAAATCTTGATGGTAAAAATTTACAATTGCTTACTCCTGAGAATGCAGATCATGATGTATTGTTTTCAAAAGCAGGTGAATTTTTTATTGATGTTTATTCAAGAGTTGATCAACCTCCTATTACTAAACTTTGCTCAGAAGATGGTCATCTTATATTTGAACTGGAAAGATCCGATATAGATTTAATTTTTAAAAAAGGGTGGAAACCTCCGAAAAGCTTCACTGTTAAGGCTGCAGATAATGTTACCGATATTTACGGTGTAATTTATTTCCCATCCAAGTTTGATCCAAAAAAGATTTATCCCGTTATTGATTCTATTTATCCAGGTCCACAAGTTATACGTACACCTAAATCTTTTCCCCGTAAATTAAACACCGATTATCTATGGTTTTGGGAACCTCAGGCGCTTGCTGAATTAGGATTTTTAGTGATAACCATCGATGGGCGAGGAACTCCTTTTAGATCAAAAGAGTTCCATGATTTTTCATATAATAATCTTGGGAGTGCTGGATGTTTAGTTGATCACATTTCTGCAATAAAACAATTAGCTTATGAATTTCCTTATATAGATTTAGAACGCGTAGGCATTTTTGGTGATTCTGGGGGGGGATTTGCCTCAACGCGAGCTATTCTTGAGTATCCTGATTTCTTTAAAGTAGCTGTTAGTGGTGCTGGTGATCACGATATGAGGTTTTATGTAGCCGGTTGGGGAGAAAAGTTTCAAGGAAAGCTTGAAAGCCAAAATTACTTAAATTTAGTCAACGCCAGACTAGTTAAAAATCTAAAAGGTAAACTATTGCTTGTGCATGGAGATCTTGATGATAATGTTCATCCTGCATTGACAATACAATTAATGAATGGACTTATTAATAATAATAAAGATTTTGATTTTCTTCTTTTACCGAATAATAACCATTTTATAGGAACAAATGGTTATTTTATCCGTAAGAGATGGGATTACTTTGTTGAACACTTATTAGGAGTAAAACCACCAAAAGAATACTTAGTTAAGTCGCCAAATTTTGAGATCACTCTGAAAATATATATGAATTTTTAGGATAAAATAATTATGGCATTTGAAAAAATTGATGAATGTGAAATTTGTGGAAAAAGTTTGACATAGGACCTTAGTTCTGATCATTATAGAAATCTAAAGTGTGAATTTTGAGGTCTTTACGGTTTTAAGAAATAATTGTGCAAAAAAGCCTAATAGAGATGAAATATCTCTCTTAGATTTAAAAGAAGCAATTGGAAGGGCTTCTAAGATTCCAGGAGGATGGTGTGGGTTTTATGGTCCATGCGGAGCTGGCATTGGTTCGGGGGTAGCAATAAGTATATTTACGGGAGCTACTCCCAGTACCAATATTCCTAGGTCATTAGCGAATGAAATTACATCAAGGTCATTATTAAAAATTGCTGACAATCTAGAACATTGCTGTAAAAGATCTCTAAAGTTAAATATTTAGTAGAGAAATTTAATATAAAATTTGAATAAACCCATAAGAATTGTGAATTTTCCAATATAAAAGATGAATGTGAAAAAGAATTGTGCCCGATGTTCTAATCACAATTACTTTTTAAAACTCTATTAGTTATCTGAAAGAAGAGATTCATTCTATTTTCCTTGAACGTAGCCAGCCTTCCATAACAAGCGCTCTAAATAACTTTAAGTGTTTAGGATCTCTGGTATGAAGAACTAAATGATTATTTTCATTCTTACCTATGACAGCAAATAATAGTTCCTCACCATCTCGATCTAGTATGTATCTATCCTGTCCTTCATACATTCTGATTGAAATATTATCAAGACTCTCTAATTCTTCTAATAATTCAGAATCTTCTGCTACAAGTGGATCAATTGAACATGATATTTTCATATTCACTGATGATCTTACATCATAAAGATATAATTCTTGTAATTGTTTTATGTTTGGAACAGCAATGGTTACATTATGCAGAGCTTTCATTAAGATTTCACGCATTTTTTCAAGAATTTCAGTCTTCGGTAAACTAACATCAGTCCAATCGATTATTTTTGATGCCTCAGAAAGAGCTAGTTGATTTCGTAATTTTTCATTTTCTTTTTCTAAAGTTTCCAAATCTTCATCAGCTTTAGTTAATTCTCCAGTTAATATTTCAAGTTTTTCTTTTAAGTCTTTATTTAAATTTTCCTTTTCATTCAGTAAATCTTTGTCTATACTTGATACTTTAAAATTTTTTATTTCTTCTTCTTTTAGTTTAAGTGTTCTTTCCAAAGTATTGATTTTTTCATCTTTAAACTTTATAGAAGTGTCTAACGTTTCAACCTGTTCATCCTTTAAGTTAAGTGAATCCTTAAGAGTTTGAATCTGATCATCCTTAAGTTTTACTGAACTCTGCAGATTAGCTATGATTTCGTCTTTAGTTTTAAGTTGAAGCTCAATATCCTTAATTTTTTTTTCTATTTTTTGTTCAACTAAATCCACTTGTTTTTGAAGATAAGAGACCTTTTCTTCCTTTGATTGAAGTTCTTGTTGAAAATTTTTAATTTGCTGTTCTTTAAGTTTAAGTTCTTCCTCTAAATCGGTCATAGTGATTTTTTGTTTATTCAATTTACTCATTTTTTGTGTCTTTCATTTTTTAACAAACTTATTATTAATATTAATAATAAAAGTATTTCTTTATATTTCTAATTTAATCTATTATGGATCTCTTTATTAATAAAAATATGAAAATTGGATTATCTAATTTATAAATTTAGAATAGTTTTAAATTAGATATCTTTTATTATAATTTCATGAGCTCAAATTCAGAAATTGATAAATTACAAACAGATTTAACAGAATTAATAGACAAAGAAATTCAAGGAAATGCTGCAATCTTAGGAATTTCAATCGCAACACATGGTGGGACTCACCTTGCCAGCAAATTTAAGAAAGAAGTGAAAATGACAAAAACGGAAATATCCGCGGCAAGTAGCAGTTTGGTTTTTATATCTTCAAAGATTTTAAGAGACTCGTTAAACCAACAAATCTCATATAATTTAATCACAGGAAAGGAGCGAATTATTCTTTCAATTTTAACAGAAAATGTCGCTATGATTGCCTACCTAAACAGAGAGTTGGCAGAATTAGAGGGTCTGGATTTTTATATTAACTCATTAAAAAAATTCGCAATGCATTTATCTGCTATTATTGAAACATCAGATATAATAAAAGAAGAAGTATTTGTAGCTATTAAAAGAGCAATTCCAAATGCTCTTATTATAGCAATTATTACTAATGATGGTTTACCTATAAAAGTCCAATCTACTATGCCTGAACCAATACTATCAGCAATGACTTCTGCAATTTATAATTTATCTGGGGTTTTATTAGAGGGAGGATTAGAATATTCGATTATTGGCGGGGAAAATGGCTCTTTTATAGTTCACGAACTTGATGAAAGTCGAGTTCTAGCTATAGCTGTTCCAGAGATTGATGACAAAAAACTGGGGGGGTATTTAGCTAAAATCAAAACAATTATAAGTAAAACATAAAATTTATCCAATAATCCTATATATATTGTCTAATACTTTTAACGCTCCAAAGTAAGAATTTGAAAAGGTTTCCGCCTTATAAAGAATACTACATACAGGTTCTCCCTTTAAAATGTTTTTATCTGGTTTGGTTTTGTCATGTACATATTCTAATTCATTTATTTCTTTTAATTTTACGAGAGATATTTCCCTTGGAGCGAATAAAATTAATTTACTACTAAAATTTTTTGCCTTTGTTCTTAAAAGGATTTGGTTAATTGTTCCCCATTTTTTATCATCAAAACTCTTAATATGCATATCTAATAAGTTCAAATCTAAAGCTGATTCTGATGCTTGGATTGAACCTGGAATCCTTGGATTAATTTCCATCAAATATGGATAATGTTCTCTCAAAACAAAATCAAATCCGTTTAATCCTTGTAATTGTAACTTTTCTGCTATTGCTAATGAAATTTCAGATATCAAATCATTATCCTTTTTTAATAAATTTCCAGGAACTATATTTCCGCAATAAATAAACTCTTCGGGGGCATTAAGGTATTTTTCTCCTATTAGTTGTCGATTAATTGATACTACTTGACTGTTTGTTCCATTAGATATAGTTGTACAACTTACGGGTATGCCCTCAATATATTCCTGAATTAACCATTCTGAGGGATTAAAGACTTTAGTTTTAAGTTTTTCAAGCAGGAAAGAAAATCTATTAATATCATTAACTTTATATATATTAATGCCTCCAGAGCTTGCTCTTTTTTTGATAATAAATGGAAATTGAAGCTTATCAAGATTACTCTTATAACTTACAAAAGATTGTGTAAATGGGACTCTATAATTATTTTCATTTAATATTTCATAGATTTTTTCAATGTCCCTAGCTTTTTTAACAATATGTGTTTCATTATTAAGAGATACTGTCTTAATTTTTCTTTTCTTTATTTCATTCAGTATTAGCTCTCTTTCCTCAAAAGCATTATCTAAACCACTTCCAAGAATTAAGTAATCTACTTCAGGATATTTATTTAGCATTTCTATTGTGAATTTTGTTAAGAATTTACTATAAGAATACTTAATTACATCATATAATGCATCAACTTCTTTTGTAATAATAAAACTGTCTTTGATATAGGGATAAAGATCAATATCTCCGAAGAAATCTACAGCGTATACATCGTAACCAGCACAATGTAATGAATACACTAATGGACGAGTGTTAAAACCAACTACTAAAACAGATTTCTTTCTCTGATTCATTAATTATTGTATAAAATAAGATGATAAAGAAAGTTTTTTGAATTTATAAAATTTTCTTTAATTCCAAAATTAAATTCTGTGGATTATATTTATCGAATTGAAAAATAGTAGCTTTACCATACTTTTTGAAATTCTCTTTAATTTTTTCTGCAGCGAATGTGTTAACACCTAAAGCCCGTGTAGCATAAGATTTTTTAGGCTCTAATACAACCATATGAACTCCTTTTTTAGATAAATTTTTTGTAATTTCTTGAAGTTCATTAATGACTAACGTATAATCAGACTGGACTTGTGCGATTAGATCTGGGTATTTTACTGAAATATTAGCACCACAATCAGAAAATATAAAAATTACAGGAATAATATTTCTGTTTTTTAATTTCTCGGCATTAATCAATTTCATACACTTTGTCAAAGCAGCAGCCATGGGAGTATAAGATTTACCTTCAACCTTTTTTAATTTATTTATTGCGTTTTGAAAGTAAGCTGTTGGATTTTGAAGTACAATTGCTTCTTTTCCCCGAAAAATAATAAGGCTAATTTTATCCTTTTTTCTGTATCCTTCTTTTTGTAGGGATAATATTACATCGGTCATCTGTTTTATTACATAATACATACTAGCCGAACTATCAAGAACGAAAAATAAAACTAAGGGAGCTCGATATTCATAAATTTTATCCATTAGATCATATTTATCGAATTTAATAGGAAATTGGATATCAGTTTGATTATAGATTGTATTTTTTAAGTAATTTCTTATAGTAGCATCTAAAGCAATAGTTTTGGGTTTATTTATAGGAGTTCTATATGATACATACCTCCCTTTTTGAGTAGAGGCTATTTTAATACGCCTACCGATTCCTCGCCCTCCGTAATCAGATACTTTCCGGTCTTTTCGAATGTTATCCAAAATAGAAGTCATTCTTTTTTCCATCTTATATATTAAAGGCATTGGGTCAATATCATCTTCAAAAAAATTAAATTCATTTTCCTGAAATGGAATATTTTTTACTTTCCAACCACCGGCAGGCGTTGGACTTCTTTTTTTATTATCAGGGTATTTAGGAGGTGGTAATTTTTGTTCCTTGGTTTCAGGCATTGACACTTTTTTAGGATCTACTGATTGTCTTTTAAATTCTTTTTGTGGGGTATCATCATGCTTTAATGGTCCTTCTGTGTTTTGATTGGGTTTATAAGTTTTTGGATCCTCATGCGCTTTTTGAATTTTCCCATATACTTCCGCAATTTTTGCTTTAACCTCTTTTGGTGTCATTTCATAATGAAGTGACTGAATTCTATGTTCAAATACCAAATCTAAGGCCACATTCAGATCTTCTTCTGCAACTTGATTCCTCCCATTATAAGCTGCATGTGCTCTTGCACATCTTATAAATGTTATATCAGCTCTTTGTGAAGATATTTCTAGTTCACTTACAATCATAGAAACGAATTCATAAACCGAAGTAGGAATAATAACATCTTTCAATATTTTTCGTGCTTTAAGAATTTTATTTCTTAATTCCGATTGTTCTTTTTCATAATTTTTTATAAATTCTTTAGGATTGTCATCAAATTCAATAACTCTCCTTGAGATTTCAGCTCTTATCTTGGAATTTTTGGGAGCTTTTATTTTTACTTCGAGACCTAGACGATCAGCAATTTGAGGACGTAATTCACCTTCTTCTGGGTTCATAGAACCTACTAAGATAAATCGGGAGGGATGTATAACTGATATACCTTCTCTTTCTATTATGTTTACTCCAGAAGAAGATGCATCTAATAATGTATCTACAATATGATCTTGTAAAAGATTTATTTCATCTATATAAAGAATGCCTCTATTAGCTTTTGCTAATAAACCTGGATGTAGACTTCTTATACCTTCTGTAAGAACTTTATCAATCGATAATGAACCTGTAACCATATCTTCCGTAACTCCTAATGGAAGATTTACTAGTTTCATTTCTCTTGTATAAGTTTTTATTTTACTTCTCTCTTTTTTATTACGACATTCCTCACAGAGATCATCAATACTAGATTTCGGATTGCAAGAAAATTGACAATCTTCTACAACTTCAATATTAGGCATTACTTCCACTAATGACCTTACAGCTGTTGATTTCCCAGTTCCTTGATGCCCAGTTAATAGTACGCCTCCAATCTGAGGATCTATAACATTTAAAATTAGACCCATCTTCATCTTATCTTGTCCGAGTATTGCTGTAAATGGAAAATTTATTTTTTTCATAATAGTTTAAATCTCTTGAGAATCTTTAATTAAAATAATTACCAAGTAAAATAAATCTTTTCCTTAATTACATGATATTAAAAATAGGTAAAAAGTAATTGAATTTCAAGATTTATTTATTGTAAACTAGAATTTTTTTGAAATTTGAGCTAATTTATCATTCAGCTTAGATACATTTTCATCCCAATCTGCAAGAATTTCTTGAATTTTTCGAATGATTATACTCTTTTCTTTAAATTCTAAATAATTCATAAATTCCTTTACTTTCTCGATTTTAATAAATGTTTCAGCAACAAATTTACGAATTTCATTTGTTTGGTTCCCTAAAACTTCAGGTATTCTATCAGATTCTCCTTTCCGTACTAAAGTCATGAGATATTCCTCTGTCCCGAGCAATAACGAATTTAATTGCTTAATTCTTTCTTTTACAAATTTTGCATAGGTTTCACTGATTTTTTCTTTAGGGAAGAAATTTGTAATATCTATAATAAATTTATGTGTTAATGGAACTAATTGTTCTAGACTTTCATAACCTTCTATTTTATAATCAACGGTATGATATGAAGCTTCTATACCTCTATTGATGTCATCCAATCTGAAAATTTTAAATCCGGGATCATTTTTTAATTGCTTTACAGGATCTCCTTTACGATCTGGCAATTCAATTTGTCTTAGTAATCGCATTGGATTAAAAACAAGAGAAATTGCAAGAGGATTATTAGTTTGATATGATAATGTAGTTTTAATGTCAACCTGACTTAGCATAATCTTGAAACCAGGATGCGAATGGAACCATCCTATTGTGAATTCTCCTCGAGAAAAAGCTTCGTCATCAATAATATATAGCGCTTCATAATCCTCGTCTGACCATTTATATTGATCTATTACTGCGTTTTTATCTAATTCTTGATGCATAATTGCATAAGCTTCTGATATAATTACATTTTCACCTTCATTTTTTCCAATTAGAACTCCACTGACTTCAAGCCAATCATCTTGAGGAATTTTTTGATTTGCAAATCTAACTGAAGCAGCTACTATAGTTAAATATACTTTTTTTGGAATAAAAACAGTCATTATAATAATACTGCAGAAAATTATTTGATATTCTTATAAAATTGCGTATATTTATGTTTATTTTTTTAAACCGCTTTATTTATTGAATAGATTTTAAGAATTTTTTTATAAGGAATATAAAATTATTTAAATTCAAAATTTACCATTATAATATAGTTAAAATCAAATTTATACTGATTCCAGTTTATTATTAATTAATTATTCTAAATGAAGTAAAATGGCAGAAAAAGGATTTGAACCCTTAACAAGTCAATTAGGCATTCCTGGAACATCTTATAGAATTCAATTAGGTCTAATTAATGAAAAATGGGCCTCTCGGTTACTAAAGGGTAATAATGTTATAGATTCATACATTTATAAAGATGAAGATGTTTCAGGGGGTTTTCCAAATCAAAATTTAATTGTAGGATGGGTAATCCGTACGGTAGCAATTCCAAATATTAATCCTCATCAAATAATGAAAACCACTCAAGCCTTAGTCAAACAAGCTCTTGAGAAGAAGGAACAGAAAAAAGTTATGGCTCCTCTAGCAGAGACTAAAAAGGTTGAATTAGAAAAAGTACCGGAAAGAGAATTAAAAAGACCTAAGTCTACAGGATGGGTTAAAGAAGAAGGAATGAAATCTATTCAAGAATTAGAGGATGAAAAACGTCAAGCATTTAAAGAAAGGTTGATAGCAAAAAAAGCAGAAGAACGAGAAAGAGAAGCAGTAACAGGTATAACTAGAACAGTACATACGTCAAGAGAATTACCATCAATTCCGAAAGGTGATATGGTGGCTCCTGGTAGTTCAGTATTTTGTCCTCATTGTGGAAAGGATTTAGACTTTAAATATTGCCCATATTGCGGGAAGCCTTTACCTCACTAAAATTTTTTTCTAAGTTAAATTTAGTTTTCTTTTTGGCTTTTAGAATTATAGTAAAATTTAATGAAAAATTTGATCTATTATCTATAAATTATTTGAGTTAAACTATAAATATTTCAAAAAATAACTATATCTAAACTTGATAAAAAGAGTGATAAAGCAATGGGGAAATTTATTGATACCAGTGAAGTTATAATTAAACCCATAGCATATTATAAGATGCTAATCCATGTTCTTAGATTTGGCTCAAAAGTACAAGATCCTGGTCAATATAAAGAAGTGATAGGGATGTTAATTGGACGTCTTGAGGGCGAAGATGAGATAAAAAATGTTATTGTTGAAGATGTAGTCCCTATCTCTCATGGTGGATCAATTGAGGTCAAATTTACTGAAGAACAACTAGGAGCATTTGGAGAAATCGATAATAAAATATTTGAAGAATATGGACCCAAAAATTGGTTTACTGTTGGATGGTATCATAGTCATCCGAATTTAGGAATATTTTTTTCTGGAACAGATGTTTTTAATCAACTTTTTTGGCAGGATAAAAATCCAAGTGGTATAGGTATTGTGTTTGATCACAAATATCTAGAACAACCAGGAGATCTTGGCTTCAGAACATTTAGATTAGATAATCCTTCAAAAGGCTTAAATTCACATTACCATGAAGTGAAATCTTTTGTTGAACCTCCAAATAGTTTAGATTATTATAAAAATATTATAGATTTAGTAAATAAGGCTTATTCTGGAAATCCCCCCATCTTAGAGTTGAATGAAACAACCTCTCTTTTTGGAGAAATTTTTATTCCAGAACAAGACAAGCTAGTCTCTAAAAAACCAGATTTAGATTTTACGAGCATATTCAATGCTTTATCTAATAGTTTTATAACATCCTTAAGGTTATCAATGGAACCTTTGATAAATATTTTAAATGCATGGAGTCAAGAACTAATAAATAAGACTTTTTACAATAATTCCCAGATGAGAAAAGATCTAATTGAATTAAAAAATAACCTAAGTAATGGAATTACAGCCTTACAGAAATCTTTCAACTATTCATTACAAGATAAATTAAAGGAATTAGATTTTTACATTGATGATAAACTTGATTTATTTGATGAAGAAAATGAAAAATTTAAGATATTAATTAAAGATTTTAATAAAGATATTATTGGTGAGTTTGAAGAATTTTATGAAAAAAAATTCTTTCCTCTTTTAAAGCAATTAGTGGCAAATTTTGACAATAATGACAAAAAATTAAGCATTATTGAGGAGAAAAGTCTAGAGATTCTCAGAAATTATAAAGAGAATCAAGAAACGCTTATTGAATTTTCAAAAATTATTGATCCATCAAAAACAAGAATTTTAGGCGGATTAGAAAATACTAATGAGAAGATTTTAGAAAATTACAAAAAGAAATTAAAAAGTATTGAGTCAAATTATAATAATTTGGACAAAGACTTAAAAAGTATTGTATCTGATTTAAAAGCAGCTATTTTAGTGTTAGAAGGATCCAAAGAACCCATTTTAAGCAAAATAGAGAAATTGAATAACGAAAAAAAAGAATTATTGAACAAAATTAAGGAACTAAAAAGAGGAGATTGATTTAAAATGACGAACAATCGAAACAAGAAATTGAATGAAAAAGAAGATCAAAAACAATATGAAATTGCCGAGGAAGGAAAAGTAATCATAAAAAGCCTTGCTTTTAAGAAAATGATTACCCACATATTGAGATTTGGAGCTGAATCAATAGAAGACCCCGATGAAGTCTTAGGAGCATGTATAGGTATTATTAATGGTGAAGACAAGTCGTTGATTTTACAAGATATTATACCTGTAACCCATGGAGATGTTGTAGAATTAGGTTTTTCAAAGGAAATTCATGATGTATTTGAAAAATTTAATCAAAATTTCTCAGATAAAGTTATCAAAGTTATAGGTTGGTATCATAGCCATCTTGGTTATGGGTTAGATCTATCTAATTCTGACAGAAAAAATCAACTTTATTTACAAAATGAGCAAAATCCATTGGGATTTAGTATAGTTTTTGATACTAAACTACTAGGAAAAGAGAATATATTTGGTTTTGCAATTTACCGTTTTAGAGATTATTCAAAAGGTTCAGAAAGTGAAATTTTAAAAGTTAATTATGAAATAGAAAAACCAAATTCACTTGATTATTTTAAATGGATTCAGGATCTTATTGAATCATCCCAGAAAAAACCCTTAATAATAATTAAAGAACAAAATGAATTAATTAAACCTGCACCTGAAGAATTACAGGAGATTCCCTTAAGTGAACAAGAATTAGTTGAAGAAGGACACTCCGATTTTAATTCCCAATTGAGTCCTATATTTTCTGGGTTTCAAGAAGGAATCTCAAAGCTTAATGAACTATTTTTTGATGTTTATAAAGAACAGTTAAGTACATGGATGTGGGACGTTACCCAGGGGAGTTTGAAGGGAAGTGAAATTATTCGAAGTACGATAAATCAGATGAAAGACACTATTATAGGAGGATTGGATAATGTTCAAGTTTATTTTGACAGAAGTTTTAACGAAATTTCAGAAGTATTTATGAAAGATGTATCTGAGTATATAGATACACGAATAGAAAACAATAAGAAATTAAAACAAGAGTTAAACTCAATACTTACTCAGATTTCCGTTGATTTAAAGAATAATCTGGAGGATAATATCAATCAAATTCTAAATCAATTAGAGAAATATGAATTTTCAATAGGCAAAAAAGTTAGCAAAATTTCAGATAATAATAATGAAATAGAACCTTTGTTACAAGAGACTTCAAGCTTAATTTCTACCTCATTTAATGAAGCCAATAAGCTTTCGGAAGAAGTAATTAGAGAAATCGGATTATCAGGATCAAGATTTGAAAATAAATTAAAAACTGAGATCGATGAATTAAATTTAAATTCAAATCCTATAAAAGAAAAATATGAGGAAGTGAAAAATTTAATTGAGCGTTTACAAAAGCTAATATCTGAGTTTAGACAATTGAAATAAGGAATTTTTAATACTTTTTAATAAAATTCTAAAGAAGAAACTTTTGAAATATGTAATTTATATTTAGGAATGTTTGTATTCAATCTTTTTAATTGGTTTCTTTTAGCAAAATTACTTAAAATACGCCCAATTCTGTCAACTCGTATATCTACGCCATAATTTTCTTTTAATACCGAATTAATCTTATAAGAAGATAGTATAACTACTTCTGAGATATTTTTCTCACAGAGCACTTCTATTGCTTGCTTTATTAATTTTAAAAGACCTTCTTTATCATGTTGATTAAGTTGTTTTTCCATGCTCATGTTTATATTATATTGGAAAATTTTTAAAGATTTCATTAGATTATTTAACTTTAACTTTAAAGGATACCTACAATTTTTATTATAAAATTCATTTATTATTAGTTAATTCAGATTATTAAAATTGGAAAAACACGAACATTAAGGATGAAATCAAAAAACTTGTTTTCGGGTATTAAGGAGTCTTTAAACCGCTTTTATAGAAAGGTTTTTTTTAAAGAATTATTTGTAGAAGGTAAAGAACCTCCTAAATCTTATGGTTTTGATAAGAAATTTATAGGGATATATTTAATATTTTTGTTTTATTCCTTTGTGCTTTTAATCTCATTAAATTTTAGAGATTTTTTCTTTCTTCAAATCATCACTTTATTTAATCCTTTTGCTTTTTGTAATGCTCTAGTCACTTTTTTTTTATTAATGTCGTTTCTTTATAGTAGTGATAAAATAAGAATTTTTATATTCGAGAAGAACACTGCATTAAAACAAGTTTTGATATATATCCTTATAATCTTGGGATTCTATTATCTATTTTCATTTGTATTTACAACAGCAATAAATTTTATGAGCTATCTATTAATGCTATCAACAATTTGGTTAGTCTTGTATAGCACAAGATTTTTTATGTATTCTAGAAAATTCGCTACTAAACTTGAAGCGAGATTTATATCAAAATATTCTCCATTCAGACGCTTCTTAGCAATGATTAGTCCTTACTTCATATTAGGGATTCTTGTTGTAATTTCATTAATATATAGATCTTTACTTGTATTTCTTTCTTTAGATTTTTTTGGTTCCAATGCTCCAGGAGAAGCTGTACGAGTATATAATATTGAAATGAGATTAATTATGCCTTTAATTTATTTCAGCCTTGTATTAACATTATTATTTATTTTATTTGAATTTGTTTTTACGAGAAGAAAAGCGGAAACAAAAAGAGCGGGATTATTTGATAATTACACCTTCTCTTTAATCGTGTTATTCATTTTTTTCTTTCAAATTTTTCAAATCTCAATATTTTTAATTTTGAGACCTGAAACAGTAGATGCTTTAAAGGCTACGGTTGGTGCTACCAGTTCAACAGTTTCAGTTGTTTTCATAATAGAATTTTTAATTTCAATGTTTTTCTTATATCGGATAATTCGAAAGCTAGGTCGTTCATTAGGATGGCAGATTTTATTATTTAAAAGAGATGGATTGATATTACTTATTTTAGGGTGTGTTTTTGCTCAAACATTGACACGATATGCACTTCAAACCGAAGTATCAAATCAGGAAATTACACTAATTGGAAATATTTTATTATCAGATAAATTCATTGTTTCTATTATAATGATTGTTTTTCTTGGTGCTACATTATTAATTTATTATTTAAAACCTCATGAAACTTCTATGTTTATTAGATTACAGAAAGAAACGGTGAGTAATGAAGAAGAAAATCTGATTATCATTTATAAACTATTAAAGAATGAGTATATTCGAAGAGCAGCTGCATATCCAATTGAAATTCTAGAGCGCGAAATGATAAAAGCCACTAAATTATCTAAAGGAGCTGTTTATTCATTAATTAAAGAATTAGTTGAAAGTGATATGGATATTGTTCTTTTTGAACAAAAAAATGATTTTGGTGTTAAGCAGAAATTTATTGATTTTGTATCAGTTACAGAAAAATTTGATAGTAAGTACGTTGCTCAGAAAAAAGCTAAAAGATTTCTCTCAGATAGGTTGTACAAGACAATGACAGCAAACGAACGCAAATCTTTAAAATTAGCTAGTGATTTTAAATCTGAAAAAGCTACGGATCTATTTCTATCATCTCTTTCAAATGATTATACTAAAAAACAAAAAGATTTAAAGCTATTCGAAAAGAAGCAAAAAGAAACTGAAATTGCATTTATTAATAAAGAGATACCAGAAGCTCTAAGAGAATCTATCACTCATATTTTAAAAAAGGAGTATATTTATAGATTAGAAAATGAAGATAAGTACCCAGATTTTAATTATTCTATATCTGAGATTGCTTCCCAAGTACAAATAGAGACTAAGATCACTCCTGGGGAACTATACCCTATTTTAGAATCTCTAAGAACTACTGACCTTGAATTGGAATTACTCGAAAATCCTGAAGAACCAGAAGATAAAAAAATAAGTTTCTTCCCTTATGCTGATGAGGATCTTCTTTACTGTATTGCAAGTTTTAGACCCGAAGAGTATAATAGAATCAAAAAAGAAATAAATAAAATCTTTCTTAAACATTTGAATAAAAAGAGAAAAAAAGCAAGTATTTCAAAATTAAGGAAAGCTATTGGAAATAATACAGAAGAACAAAAAAAATGGAACGCCATATTAAGAATTTTATATGATTATTTTCCGATCTACGTCGAAACATTGGAAAGAGTTGAAAAAGGCGAAGAAATTTCAAAGGTTTATGAGATCTTCCCTAAAAAAGACATTGACATTTTTTTAATATAATAACTTTGTTAAAAGAAAGTAAATAAACAATTTATCACTTTATAGAGTGAATTAAAGTGGTAAGAAAAGTATTTTCAAGAACATTTATTGGTTTATCTTCTTTTCAAATCCTTGCTATGTTTAGAAGGGGAATGTTCTATACTTATCTTTCAATTTATTTAAAGGAATTCCTTAAATTATCAATAACTGAGACTACATTATATGCCACACTTCCAATGATAATGAGTGTAATTTTTCAAAATTTAGTTTGGGGTCCTTTATCTGATAAAATCCAGCGTAGAAGGGTTTTAATAATCTTAGGGGAAATTCTGGCAGGCATTGGGACCACTTCTGTATGGGTGATTCACTTTTTAGTTTCAAATCTCTTTATTGCAGGTTATATAATTATTATAGGACTTACTTGTATAGAAGCGTTCTGGAGCATGTCTAATATTGGATGGAGCGCACTTATAAGTGATATCTATCCCTCTCAAGAAAGAAGTAGAGTAATGGGACAATTATCAAGTATTGGAGGGCTTGGTCGCATGTTCGGGATAATGATTGGAGGATATCTTTATGATAATGGTTTTGGATTTCGAAATGGACCTCTTTTCTTTGTCGCTTCATTAGTAATGTTTATATCGACTATACCGATGTTATTAGCTCCAGAAGGGGGATTAAACCTCAAATCGGAATTTAATAATAAATTTGATAATAATGAGGAACCAATAGAAAGTTTTAGGCTAATTTTTTCAATATTTATAATTTCTTTAATTTTTATAAATTTCGGTAGAAATTCAATTTCTGTTCCTTATTCACAATATCTTGTATTAGATTCAGGTTTTAATTTAGATAGTGTTACTTTAAGTTTTGTCGCGAATGCTCGTTCCTTAGCAATTCTTATAATAGGTTTATCCGCAGGTTTTATAAGTAAAAAAATAGGTAAGGGTAAGACATTAATTTTTGGAACAGGTTTAGCAATAATCGCATTAGTTATTACAGCATTACCATTTAGTTTGATTTTGATTTTTTTAGGAAGCTTTTTTATAGGAAGTGCAGAAGTGATAATTTATGCAGCTTCATATGCCATAGCTTCAGATCTCATTCCAGGTAAAATTCGAGCAAAATTATTTGGAGTTTATAATACTACTTTTTTTCTTTCATGGGGTCTAGCGTGCACCTTAATTTCTGGTCCACTTATTGATTATTTAATTAGTAAAGGTACAGGTGATTTATTTGCGTATCAAGTATCATTTCTGGTTGGTGCTTTAATTACAGCTATAGGTTTAGTGATTTTTGTTTTTTTAGAAATATGGTTATACCTTAAGAAAAAACATAACACTAAAAATTAATTCTAACAATATGGTCTACATTTTTATACGTTTCAATATGTAAATTTTAAAGGAAAAGAAAAAAAACTTATTTATTCTTTACAACAATTTTCGCACTTAAATTCATCAAGGGATATATAGCCACATTTAGGTCCCATATAACATTCCAATTGATTTGTGTCTTCATTGTATATCATACTAGAACCGCAATGGAGCGGGATTGTCTCAACAACATTACCACACACAACACATTTTAATCCTTTCATAATTTTCACCTTCATTCAATAATTTTCATTGGTTTTCCGTGATGTTCTGGGATTGGTTGGGCTCCACATGAAGCACCCATCCAACAAACCAATTGATCACCTTCTTTATGCATTGGTTGTCCACAATGCATTGGCAATTCTTGTTCAATACCGCACTCTATACATTTTAATTTACTCATTTTATTCTCAACCTCTTTACTTTCAATTTTTTTTTCAATTTTATTATTTAAATTACTTATTTCAGCAATTTTCATCTGCATTAG
This sequence comes from Candidatus Hodarchaeota archaeon, assembly GCA_048887165.1. Lineage (GTDB taxonomy): Archaea > Asgardarchaeota > Lokiarchaeia > Sigyniarchaeales > SOKP01 > SOKP01. Next base: position 20,947 of record JBHLJZ010000031.1, read on the forward strand.
TTTTGGATCCATATTATCATAATTCTTAAAACGTTCTGGATCTCTTTTAAAATGAGCTTCACAATTTGGACTACAGAAATGATATATTTTCCCTTTATATTCAAATTCTATGGCACGTCGAGGATCTATTTCCATTCCACATACTGGATCGCTTACTTTTTCTTGTGAAATTAATAATTTTTCTTCCTCAATTTGTTGAGGTGTTTTTGGTTCAAATCTCTTTAAAAATAATGCATTTGTAACTACTGAAACCGAACTCGATGCCATAAATACAGCAGCTAAATATGGAGGTAAAAAGAAGCCCGTAAGATAATAAAGAATTCCTGCTGCTATTGGTATTCCGATAATATTATATATAAAAGCCCAGAAGAGATTTGTTATCATCTTCTTATACGTCTTTCTTGATAAATTAATAGCTGAGACTACATTTCTTAAATCTCCTCTCATTAATACAATATCAGCAGTTTCAATTGCTATATCTGTCCCAGATCCAATTGCAATACCTACATCTGCTTGAGCTAAAGCTGGAGCATCATTAATTCCATCCCCAACCATACCAACAATTTTATGGTCTTCTGAAGTTTGAAGTTCCTGAATCGTTCGAGCTTTATCATTTGGTAAAACTTCTGCTAAAATATGACTTTCATCAATTTTAAGCTGTTTTCCTATACTTAAAGCAGTTTGTTTGTTATCTCCTGTTATCATATATATATCTAAACCTTTTTCTCTCAGTTTATCCAAAGCGTAAGGAGCTTGTTCCTTAATCTTATCTGAAATTCCAATTATTCCCCTGATTTTATTATTAATGCTGATTAAAATAGTCGTAATTCCCTGTAATTGAAATTCTGTAAACTTTTCTTTATAATCTTCAATGGATATATCATTATCCATCATTATTTTTTCATTTCCTATTAATACTTCATTTCCATTTATTATAGTCCTAATTCCTTTACCTGGTATAGCATCAAATTCTTTAGGAGCATCAAGTTTTAGTTCTCTTTGATTCGCTTCTTCAATGATAGCTTGTCCAATTGGGTGTTCAGAACCCATTTCAGCACTTCCAGCATAAAGTAAAATTTCTTTTTGATCATAACCTTCCCCATTTAAGTCTTTTTCAGAAAAAGTCACTGAAACCTTTGGTTTTCCAACTGTTAAAGTTCCTGTTTTATCAAATACAATGGTGTTTATACCATTTATAGCTTCTAATGAATCTCCTCCTTTTATTAAAATACCATTTTCAGCTCCCTTCCCTGTTCCAACCATAACAGCTGTAGGAATAGCTAAACCAAGAGCACACGGACATGAAATGACCACTACAGAAGTAAAAACTAATAAAGATAATTCTAATCCAATCCTAGCTATTAGAAACCAATATAAAAACGCTCCTAAAGCAATTAACACAACTATTGGAACAAAATAATTACTAACTTTATCAGCGAGCTGTTGTTTTGCTGCTTTTTTGCTTTGAGCCTCTTTAACAAAATCTATAATCTGGAATAATAGTGTATCTTTTCCAACTTTTTCAGCTATTATTTGGATAAGTCCTGTTTGATTTACAGTAGCGCCAATAACTTCTGAATCTACTTCTTTTTTAACATACTTACTTTCTCCAGTAATCATAGATTCATCAATTTTAGTTTTTCCTTGGATTACTTTACCATCAATTGGAATTTTTTCTCCAGGTCTTACAATTAAAACATCTCCAACTTCAATTTCATCAATTGGTATTTCAATTTCTTGGCCATCCTTAAGAAGAGTTGCACTTTTTGGTTGTAAACCTATTAGTTTCTTTATAGCCTCTGAAGTTTGACCCTTGGTTTTATGCTCGAAATACTTCCCAATTAATAGAAAAGATAGAATCATACTCATAGCTTCATAGAAGGTATGACCAGAAATAAAGAAAGTTGTCAATATAGAGTATACTAAAGCAGTTGTTGTACCTAAGGCTACTAAAACATCCATATTTGTAGATTTATTCTTTAAAGATTTATATGCCCCTTTTAAGAAGAATGAACCTGCTATAGCATAGTTTCCAAGAGCTAAAAAGAATAAAAGAAGCTTTATCTCAAAAGGTTGCTCCATAAATATCATACTAATAGGAGCAATTATTGCAGTGAATATTAGAGAAATAATAAGAATTCGTAAACGGTATCTCATCTCCTTCTTATGTTTCTCTATTTCTTTATCAAGTGCTCCAGCCGCTTTTTCTATATTATATCCTAAACTTTTAATTTTTGAATATATTTTACTCTCATCTATTTGTAATTCATTAAATTCAATGAATAGTTTTCTAGCGGTGAAGTTTCCTCTTAAATCGTAAATACCATCAATTTCTCTTACCTCTTCGATTAATTTATTGAATTTTAATTCGTTCAATTCATCTAGAATTTTAATATCTATTTTCGCTAGTGTCGCCTTATAACCTAAGTCTTTAATTGCTTTATTAAAATTACTATAATTTGTTAAATTAGGATTATATTCAACAGTAGCTTCCTCATTTGCGAAGTTGACTACTGAACTATTTACACCATCAATGTTTTTTAGCTTAGTCTCTATTTTAAGAGCACATGATGCGCAAGTCATACCGCCGAGTTTTATTTTTACTTTTTCTTTAGATTCCAAAAATATCACCAAATATGAATTTCTTGATTCTTATAAATCAAAAAGATTTATTATAGATCTTGGTTATATTTTGTAAAAGTAAATGAAAATTAACAAATAATTATCGATGGTTTTTTCATATAAATGAATAGAATATTAAATCCATTCAATTGAACTTAAATTATTTATTTTTCTTTTCATAATATTTTTTTATTGCATCATGCAATCCATCTGCGGCTAAATTACTACAATGCATCTTAATTGGAGGCAATCCATCCAAAGAATCTGCGACGTCATTTCTGGTAAGTTTACTTGCGTCATCTAGGGTTTTACCTTTAGCTAGTTCAGTGATCATTGAAGAAGTTGCTATAGCAGCAGCACAACCAAAAGTTTGAAAAGAGATGTCATCAATAATTTCTCTTCCATCTTTTTCCCTTACTTTAATATAAATAAACATCAAATCTCCGCAAACTGGATTACCTACTTCTCCAACAGCATCAGCATCCTTCAATTCTCCCATATTACGGGGGTTTCTAAAGTGATCCATTACTTTTTCCGAATAAATGTTTGTCCACCTCAGAGATTCATTTTATTAATCTAAATTGTGTTTAATAACTTATAGGTTTAATTATTATAATATAAATATATGATAAAAGTGTAAGAAAATTAGTTTCTATTAATTTAGAATCAATAATTTCCGTTTTTGGGGTAAGGATACTTTTTCTACACCGAGTTGTTTTACGTATTCGACAACTTCTACTAAATTTTTTGCTGATTGATGGAAAAAGCAAACTTCTTTAGGTTCAAGATTTTTAATCATCTCTGCTAATTGATTTTTATCCGCATGGAGTTTAATCTTTAATGAAGGTAGAAAAGTATTAATTAAAAAGGCTCTAAATGGCACTTTCCATGTTTCAGAAAAAGTTATCTCTTCACTCCCTGATACAAGACTAACCCCAGGTTCTTCATGAATTGAGCCTGCGAGAAACACAAGATTGTGCGGATTTCGACCTATTACATTTATTATATTTCTAATTATTCCATATGAAAGATCTGGCGGATGAGAGATAATGATATTATTTTTCTTTCTTAGAAATTCTAAATCTTCAAGATTAAACCACCTAAATTTTATACTATTAAAAGGATTAGCTTTATCACGAATTAAATTTGAGATAGGTCCATATATATATTCATACCTATGATTTATTACTTGTATATTCTTCCGAACCATCATATCAACGTATATGTTAGGTCTTTTCGTAAAACCTTTTCTTAACTGCAGTTTTCTGAAATAACGCCAGAAAATTAACATAAAAGTTATAGCCAAACTTGAAGGATCAGCTCCAATAAGGACATTATCTTCATATTCGGCTTTTTGTTCAAGAAATAGTATCAAACTATGAAATTGTTCTGATATATTTCCAAAATCTTCCATCGCATTTGTTCCATCTATTAAAAGATAATCAACTGGTCTTGAAATCTGTCCCAAAAATCTCCTTGTACCAGCAAATGGAGTGATATCGTGATAGGTATAGTCTCCAGTATACAAAAACCTAAAATCATTAACTTTAGCTAAAATCATTAAAGCTCCAGGCATATGACCTGCATGATAAAAGGATAAGTAACATCCCTTTTCTTTAAATTTAATTTTTGTTCCATTCTCAACGAAAATCACATTTCTTATAACATTTCGATATTCTTCTTGTTCGATCTCTTCATGTAATTCTTGTTTTAAAAAGTTTGAATCCCTCAACAAATATAAGTCGAGAGTTATTCTTGAACATAAGACTGGAACATCTGGATACCTTCTTATCAGTTCTTTTAAACCTGAAACATGATCAAAATGACTATGGGATAAAAAAATAGCATCAATTTTAGGGTTAGATGATGTATTATTTAGTTTAAATTCATCTTTAGACTTAGTATTTAACAATTTTTGTTCTTCTAATAATAATTCTGGGAATTTTTCTAAATATTCCTCTAAATAATGAAAATCTCCTTCAATTTTTTCTTTTTCATTAGGTTCTGTAATTCCACAATCTATTAAAATATTTAATTTTCCTAAACCTAAAATATGACAGTTATGATTTGGTTTGAGTACAATAGGATATATTGTCACTCTAATTTTTCCAGGACTATTTGATTCATTTCCAAGAGTTATATTATTAAAATAATCATCTGTAAATCTTTTTTCTATCTTATCAATAGCGATTGAAATTTCACTTTCTCCCACAGGTACACCAGTTATATAGAAATACCAACCGTAAGTTTTCACTAAGTTATCTAGATTTTCATACATTATATCACCTATGAGAGATTTAATTACAATTACCCCTTCATCCTGATAATATATAATCTTCTTAATTGATTTTTTTTCTTTTATTGGAATTTTGTTATATTTGAGAAAAAAATCATCAAGAACTTTCATAATATCTTTTTGAATTACATTTTCTGATTTGATGAGTTTTGAGTATTGGAAATATTCTTTTGTATGATATAAAGGACGCATATTTTTTTTTTCCTTAAGAACGATCGATATCTCTTCAAATTTATAGAAATCTTTACTAATAGTCTGTTCTTTCTTCTTATGTTCTTTTTTTTTCTTGAGAGATTTTTCTTTTGAAAAACCTTTGGAAATGTAGAAAAACCAACCATACTTGTTTATTAGATTTTCTCTATTCCATATAATATCCTTTCCAGTTTTTGTAATGACTACTATGATTCTGTCTTTTAAGCTGTATATTATTTTGGATATTGATTTTTTAGTTTTTTCTGAAATCAAATTATTTTTAGAAAAAAAATGGTCTATAACTTCTTTAATTGGATTTTGAGGAATTTTTTTTTCTTCCATTAATTTTATTTTTTCATAATAAGACTTTATTTTATAAGAAGAGTCCATTTCTTCTACTTCTTCAAGCTTGATTGCTTTATTAAGAAATTTAGATTCCTCAATATTCATTATTTAAAGATATATGACAAGTAAAATAACAATTTCCATTTTTAATCAAATTTTGAAATTAGGATATAAATTAGAAAAATCTTAATTTTATCTTTTTTCCCTTTTTAAAGGTTTCCTTCTAATTGATTGGGATTATGGTTTAAATTTAAAGAATTTTACTTTACGAAATCCCGCATTTAATTCCTCAATTGAATAACCACGGTCTCTTAATCCAACTTTTACATTTTGAAATGCAAGAGCTGGTATTATATCTTTATGGTTTTCTTTCGATATCTCGATCCCAAGATCATTTGGTAATGCTTTTTCTTTATATAACATTTCATTGATTTCTTCAAATCTAGGAAAAAGGAATTTCTCAATTCTTTCACTAAATTTAGATGAGACAGGAGCTACAGACATTAAATCTATAGCTTCTGTTAATGAATTAATCTGTTTTTTATTTAAATTAAGGATTCCAAACTCATTTCCCTTTTTCTTGAATTCATCTTTTATATAAAATATTTTTTCTCGAAATATATTATATTTAAGTTCTTTAACACTCATTTTTATTTTTCTTATTATTTTGATATATAAGTCTTATGATCTTTTTATTTTTATGTAAGATTTTTTAGATTATTCAGTTTTAATTTTATTTTTTAAATCCTCAATTTCATTATTAATTTTTTCCATTTCTTGATTTAATCTTGTATTCTCTTCAATAATAATATTAATTTCTTTTTCTTTTTGTAAAAAATCTTCTTTTAAAGTTTCTTGATCAATTTTTGCTAACTCTTCTTGAAGTTTTTCGATAATTTGTTGATTATTTTGATAAATTTCCTTTGATTTTTTTACATTTTCTTCTTTCTTAAGGATTTCATGAAGAATTAATTCCTTTTCATCCATATCGATTAATTCTTCAATTCTAGTTATATATCTCCTTATTGAACTCAACTTTAAATCCTTTTCTTCCTCCTTTTTAAAAAATAAAGCTATATTACTATCTTCTCCAAGTTTTAAGATAATGACCGAAATATTATCAGTCTCAAAAATAATTTTTTTATAACTTTCAAAGCTATAATTGCAGAATTCATATACCCTTTTTATATGATTCAATACTTCAGCAACATTTTCACCTAATTTGGGTACATTTATCTCTTGCTCGAAAGTGGTTTGGAAGACAGTACCATTGTTATAAAACATTACAATATGAACAACTTCTGGTAATGCTGATTTAATTCTACTAATATTTTTAAAAACCAATCTTAATCACCTAATAATTATATTTCTAATTTTAGATAAGCTATTCTTAATAGGATTTCTTACTTTTTGTGGAAAAAAACGAGTTATAATAAACAAGATCACACAGCTAATTGAAATACTAATTATGATAATAATACCAATAATGAAATTAAAAATTAATATATAGTAAATTGAAATTAGGATTAATTGATAATTAGTTGTAACAAAACCTAATTTAAAGAATTGCTTAAAACTAATAGGACGCTTATTTTGTTCAGCAATATTAACTACTAAAATATTATCACCTAATGGGGTTAAATTATCTCCCCAATTAGCACCAAATGTTAAACTGTAATATATCTGATTTTTATCTACTAAAAAGGCACTTCCTGACATAATATCTGCAACAGGAATTAAAACTTTTGTAATTGGAATGTTATCTATCGTCGCGCTCAAATATGCTGAGAACCAAAGAATAAGTATTATCTGTATAAAGGGACTTGTACCACCTAAATTTAAAATTGTTAAACCAATAGCTTCTGTTACTCCAGTGACCTCTAATCCACCCGCAATGACAAATATCCCTAATAGATAAAAAATTAGTTCAAAATCAATTTTGGATATAATTTCTTTCGGTTCGAGGCGACTAATTACCACTAAAATTAGTGCAAAACTTAAAGCTATAATATCTGTATTTATAATAGAAGAAGGTATCAAAATAAAAAGAGATAATAGTATTACTAATGAAATTAATGACTGATATAATAATCTTTTATTTTGAACAACATTCCATACATTAAATTCTTTTAATACTTTTACACCTTCTTCAGAAATAGTTAAATCACTTCTATAAATTAAAATAAACAAAATTAAAGTGAAGATAAAAACAATTAATGAAATCGTTCCAACATTAAAAAAGAATTGTATAAACTCAATTTTAGCAAAACTAGTAATTAAGATATTAGGTATTGATGAAATTGAGAATATAGTTCCCCCAATATTTACTAAAATTGCTTGAGTCAAGATATAGGGGGAAGGATTAATATTTAAAATTCTAGAGACTGTAATTGTAAGCGGTATGATAATGATAACAGTTAAAATATTATTAAGTATCGCTGAAATTATTACTGTAATAAAGCAAAAAATAATCATAAGTATAATTGGTCGAGCACCTGACAATTTAATTAATTTGGCGGCAATAAATTGAAATGTACCAGCTTCATGTGAAATTTGAACAATCATCATCATACTTATTATTAAAATTAATGAATGCAAATTCACATAACCATCACTATTAGAGCCAAATAATAAATCGACTATAACTGAAAAATCTAAACCTTCAATAAAGATTAAAATAAAATATGTAATAGATGCTCCAATCAAAGAAGCAATTGCTCTATTTAATTTTTCTGAAATTATTGCTACAACAACTCCAATGAAGCATCCGATAATAATTAAGACACTAATAAGCATGATAATTAGAAAGTTTGAATTACATTAAACACTCTAATATAATTGGTTTAGTATGAACCATTATATTAAATCTATTTTTATTTTGAAAGTAAACAGAAAGGTCAAAAATCTTTAATTTTTAATTTAAATTAGATGTTTATCTTATTTGTAGAATTTCATTAATTTCACCAAATCAATAGGGCCTTTAATATTTATGAGACTTAATAAATTTTGATCGAGTGGTTGAATTTTATCTTCAACTGATATATAATTGATATTCCAATTTTTATCTATTAAGTTAAGCAATCCATAATCTTCATTAACAAGAATCTCCTTTGCTTTATAAAAACCCTTCTCTACTGGATAGATAGCAAAATAAGGTTCTAGAAATCCATTTTTCCATCGAGGAATGCAACAATCATATCCCTCCGAATCCCGGATCATCAATTCAATAACTTCTGCTTTAATTAAAGGCATATCACAAGAAAGTACAAACACTTTCTCAAATTTTTGTCTGAACAATTCTTTAAATCCTGAATATATCCCCAACATTGGTTTAAATATTTTAGGATGTTTAAATATTTCGCGATCATCTACAATAAACGTGATATTTTTAGGAAAATCTATCTCTTTTCTATAATTAAATATCTGTTCTTCTGAATGCGCAACTAATAAGATATCTTGATCAAATTTAGTTAGTGTCTCGATTTGATGCAATATTAAAGGTTTTCCAAACAATTCTACAACTGCTTTTTCAGTGCCAAAACGAGTACTTTTGCCTCCAATTAAAATAAGAATTGCAAGATACTTTGAATTATTCATTTTTGACATGTTGTTACAAATTAATTTTATAAATAAAATTTTTATTTTTAGAAGTAATCAATCAAAATTAAATAATTTTATAATACTATCTAATTTTAATACTAATTATTTGGATTAACTTTTAATAAAATCTTATGAACTTAATCCTATTAATTATAATTTTCTGTATCTTCGCTGTTATATTAATAAGTTATTCTTCAAAAAAATTGGATTTTGTTGCGATTTCATTATTGGGTTGTTTTACTGCAGCCACAATAACAGGGTTAATAGAAAATATTGATTTTAATGGTTTTCTTAAACATATTGAGTTTGAAGCGATAATTGTAATCTTATGCATGAGTATTATCACTAAAATAGCACAGGATTCTAATATCCTAGAATATTTAGCAGTGAAGTTCTTTAGATTTTCTAAAGGAAACCGAAGAATTTTTTTTTATCTTCTTTGTCTGATTACAACTTTACTTGCTGCCATTATTAGTGATGTAGTCGTTGTTTTAATTTTAGCACCAGTGGTTATTCGCTTATGTCGATTCTTAAAAACGAGAGCAGGAACATATTTGTTAGGAATGACAATTTGTATAAATATTGGATCAATTATCACTCCTTTTTCAAGTGGAGAGAATATTATAATTTCCTTTGCTTTTGGACTTGATACTTTATATTTTATAGTTTATTATTGGGCTTTCTCCTTTTTCCTATTATTTATTACTGCATTTCTTATGGATAAATTGCATTTAAGCAAAGAACCTGAGATTGAAGAAGAGCAAAAGAGATTTGTTTTAGAATTGGTTGATTCAGATGTAATGATCTCAAATAAAAAGTTGTTTTATATTAATGGTATTGGAATTATTATTACCATTGTACTTTTTGCGATATTACCAGTTCTTTATTTAACAGCAGCAATATCAGCATTTATTTTAGTTTTAATTAATAAGAAATTTACAAAGAAAAAAACAAGTGACCTCTTTAAGGATGTGGAATGGGAAATTATTTTCTTTTTTATTTCTTTATATGTTGTAATAGGATGCCTTTTAGAAGCAGGTTTTGAAGATTTATTTAAAAATATTCCATTTCAATTGTTAAGCCCCTTTATGGTTAGTCTTGTAATTCTTATTATGGTTAGCTTAGTGTCTGGTTTCGTAGCAAACACGCCTACAGCTTTGATTTTTATTCCAATCGTTGGCCTATTAAAAGATACTTTCTTTTTCCCAGAAATACCTTTACTATATGCTTTTATAATCGCAATAAATATAGGGGGAAATCTAATTCCTCAAGGAGCGGCATGTGATATGATGACCTTAAAAATAGCGCAGAACCACGAGGTTGAAAATCTCAATTTTAAACGATTATTAAAAGTTGGTGCGTTCTTTGCTGTAATTCATATAATCTTATCAATTGGTTATCTCTTCATTTTGAGTTTATTTTTTGGATAAGATAATTACGCTTAGGGCTTTTTATCTCAGTAGAAGGTTACTACTTTTCTTTAACTTTTTTTGTAGCCCAAATAAGAAAGCTACTTTTCGTTATCTATCTTCAACTTAAGAAATGTAAATAATAAAATTTATAAATAAGAATCTTTTTAATTATTATCAAATATAATAACAAATATCAATATAGGAAAGGTTAAAGATCTATAACCGAAAAGGACTTATTTCATAAAATGGTAAAGATTTTTGTAAATAATATTAACCTGATTGGAATATTTTGTTATTATGAGGCTAAAAATATAGATTCATCAAGCATTAGAGAAATAAATAAGATCAGATTTCCTAGATTGGATTTAGGATCTAATGAAAATTAATCCATACGAGGTAAAAGAGAATAGATGCCAACATTAAGAATAGAAAAGCATAATAATCCGAATAAAGTTAATGGCAAATACAGGAATGGTATACCAACCTGCTTAGGACCAGTTTCAGATTTAGAGGAATATGTAAAGAAAGATTGGTGGAAGAAGATTTTTAATGCCTATTATTTAAAAACCGATGGAGATGTTGTTGAAGATCAAAAAATTACTGCATTTGAAATAGAATATTTTTCTAAGATTATGGACGTTAAACCAGAAAATCGTATTTTAGATTTATGCTGTGGCCAAGGTAGACATTCAATAGAACTAGCCAAAAGGGGATTTGAAAAGGTTGAAGGATTAGATCGTTCAAGGTATTTAATAAATAAAGCTAAAACAATTTCAAAAAAAGAAGGTTTAACTTGTCGCTTTCGCGAAGGAGATGCTAGAAAATTACCATACAGTCCTGATAGCTTCGACATAGTACTTATTTTAGGAAATAGTTTCGGATATTTCGAATCTATTAATGATGATTTTAAAGTTTTAAAAGAAGTATTCCGTATATTGCGTCCATGGGGGAGAGTTTTAATTGATTTAACAGATGGTGATTATGTAAAGAATAATTTTCAACCAAGATCATGGGAATGGATTGATAAAAATTTATTTGTATGTCGAGAAAGAACATTATCACTAGATAAGCAGAGATTAATTTCACGTGAAGTTATTAATGATGTTAACAAGGGTGTACTTGTAGATCAATTTTATGCGGAAAGATTATATTCCCAATCTACAATTTCAGAAATTTTAGAAAAGGCTGGTTATATGGATATAATTTTTCATGGAACGATAAAACCAGAGTCTCAGCGTGATCAAGATTTAGGAATGATGGAAAGAAGAATCATCGTGAGTGCAGTTGTAAAAAAAGAATGGACTCAAATTAAAAAAAGGATTAAAACAACAGAAAGAAAAGTTACTGTTATTTTTGGAGATCCTAACAAACCTGATATATTAAAACCATCATCTATGTTCGATGAAGATGATTTCTATACAATAGATAAATTAAAATCTACTTTGAAGAATATAGGTGGTTATGATTTTACTTATTTGACCAATCATGATACTATTATCCAAGATTTATCGAAAGTGAAAAACTCATGTGATTATATCCTTAACTTATGTGATGAGGGTTATAATAATGATGCTAGAAAAGAGCTTCATATCCCTGCTTTACTGGATATTCTTAAAATACCTTATACTGGTTCTGGTCCCCAATGTCTTGCTTTTTGTTATGATAAATCTTTGGTTCGAGGTATTGCCAAAGAACTTGATATCCCTGTTCCAGCAGCAATATTCATTAAACCTGAAGACAAAGTAATTGATTTACCTTTATATTTTCCTGCGATTGTTAAACCTAATTTTGGAGACTCTAGTTTTGGAATAACTCAAAGAAGTGTAGTCTTTAATGGAGAGCAATTATTAAGTGCAATTAATGAGATAAGAGAAAAGTTTGGATATGACAAATCAGTTTTAGTTGAACAATTCTTAACTGGTAAAGATTTAAGTATTGGAATAATTGGGAATCCTCCTAATGATTACCTAATCCTTCCTATAATTGAGGAAGATTATTCGTGTTTACCACCAGAATTACCAAAAATATGTGGTTATGAAGCAAAATGGATGCCTGATTCTCCATACTGGAATTTAAAATCAATTTTAGCGGAACTTCCTGAAGAAACAACAAGATTAATTGAATCCTGTTCATTGAAATTATTCGAACGATTAGATTGTAGAGATTATGCCCGATTCGATTGGAGACTAGACAAAGATGGAAATCCTAAACTATTAGAAGTCAACCCAAACCCTGGATGGTGTTGGGACGGCCATCTCGCAAAAATGGCCAATTTTGCGGGTCTTAATTATCAACAGATGCTAGAGCAGATTTTAGACGCAGCAGAAAAACGAATGGGATTAAAATAATTTTTTTTTATACTATTTTTGAGGTTTTCTCGCCAAAGGAGAGATTTTCCTGAGTCGATCTACAATTGTTGG